>JADDQE010000233.1 GCA_016781525.1 bacterium
TACAGTGGAACGAATAACAAGGTTGCAGATGATGGGTTGCAGGCGTGCCTGCAACCCATCACCCAGCCGCTAGCTGTTGGGAGCTTCTATGGGCGTCAGCTTACTTGTATTCCTGGCCAAGCGTTTCGCGATGATGTTCGCCTCGCTGGTCGTGATCATTGCTATTTCCTACACGCTCCTATGGTACGCGCCGGGCAACTACCTGGATGTCCAGCGGGCCTACTCGGTGATGTCAGCCCAGGCTAACCAGAATAGCGAGGCGTACAAACAGCAGCGAGCCATGTTTGAGGAACGGTATGGCCTTAACAAGCCGGTCTACGTCCAGATCTGGACCTATGTCACCAAGGCCGTGACTTTCAAGTTTGGCCCCTCCTTCCAGAACCCCACCGTCCTGATCGAGGATATGGTGGCCGAGCGATTGCCACGAACGCTGACGATCGTCTTTCTGGGCATCGGCCTGGCGCTGCTCGTAGGTATCCCTATAGGCGTGCTGGCGGGGTTCCGGCGCAATAGCTGGATTGACTACGTTGTGACGGGCTTTTCCATGGTGGGCCAGGTCGTCCCCGTTTACGTCTTAGCGGTGATCCTGATTCTGGTGTTCGCTGGACAGGTCTGGAACATCCTGCCGGGAGGTGGATGGAGCACACCCGTTCCCAAGCCGTCGCAACTGGTCTTGCCCGTTCTGACCCTGGCCCTCGGGCCGATTGCGGGCATTGCGCGGTTCACCCGCAACCAGGTGGCCGAAACCATGAGCCAAGAGTTCATCCGGACGGCCCGCTCCAAAGGTCTTCCCGAGCAGCTGGTTATCATGCGCCACGCCCTCCGTAACTCGTTGATACCAGTAGTGACGACGACGGCACCCCAGATCGCCTACGCGCTGGTTGGTTCGGTCTGGATCGAGAATATCTTTCGCATTCCCGGCATTGGCCAGTTGTTTGCATCTGCCTTGGGGGCGCGGGATTATCCGCTTATGATTACGAGTACCGTCGTGCTGGCCCTAGGCGTTATGCTGGCCAGTTTGCTCGCGGACATTATCTATCGTCTTCTGGATCCGCGCATCAAACTCGAAGCATAGGCAAAGCGTGAGGGTGGCAGCGTAGAGCAACGCTCCGGCCCACGTCTCAAGGAAGAGAAGGTTATGGCTGTATCGAATGCCTTTCCACACGCGAGGGCGGGCGCACCACCGGCTCCAGAGACGCTTTTACAGGTCTTCTGGCGGCGCTACCGACGTAACCACATGGCCTTGGTGGGTCTGGTTCTGGTGCTTGCCTTTGTGGTTATCGCAGTATTTGCGCCGCTCATCGCGCCCTACCATTATAATGACCAGAACCTTTCGAAAACGTGGCAGCCTCCCTCACGGGAACATCCGTTTGGGACGGATGACCTCGGCCGGGACCAGCTGAGCCGGATCATTTATGCGGTGCGGACTGCCGCGATTGTCGGCATCGGCACCTCAGTGCTTTCCCTTTTGATCGGCGCCGCGATTGGATCGATCGCAGGAATGCGCGGCGGCACGACCGACAACGTACTGATGCGGCTGGTGGACATCTTCAACTCCTTCCCCTCCATCCTGCTCGCCGTGATCCTGGCCACTACCATGGGCCAGAGCGTCTTCACCATCGTGATTGCCCTGGCGATTACCAGCTGGGCTGGCTATGCCCGCCTGGTGCGGGGCCAAGTGCTGGCACTCAAAAATCTGGAATATGTCCATGCGGCCCGCACTCTGGGAGCCAGCGAGCGCCATCTTATCTCCAAGTACGTCCTGCCCAATATCCTGGGCCCGATTGCGGTCGCGCTCAGCTTTGGCATTCCCTACGCCATGACGGCTGAAGCCGGGCTATCAGTTATTGGCGTGGGTATTCGCCCACCGGAACCCTCCTGGGGTAACTTGATCGGCCTCGGGCTTTCCAAGATGCGCGGCTTCCCGCATCTGGCCGTCTGGCCCACCGCTCTGTTCAGCGTCACCCTGTTGGCCTTTACCTGGTTTGGCGATGGTCTGCAGGAGATCTTTAACGCGAAAGGAGAGCGCTAGATGACTACGCCCCTGCTTGACGTCAAAGACCTCTGTGTTGAGTTCAAGCGTCCAGGCGGCATCGTACATGCCGTTAACGGAGTTAGCTTCAGTCTCCAGCCCGGTGAAAGTCTCGGCATTGTCGGCGAGAGCGGCTCAGGCAAGTCTGTCACAGTTCTCTCGGTGCTCGGCCTGATTGCCCGCAATGGCCGCGTGGTCCGTGGCGAAGCGCTGTTGGATGGCGAGGATTTGATCACGATGAGCCCGGAAGAGCTCAGGGAGGTCCGCGGTCGCGATGTTGGAGTGATCTTCCAAGACCCGATGACCAGCCTGAATCCGATTATGCGCATTGGCAACCAGATCACCGAGGCTATGCTCGTCCGTAAGCTATACACTCCGACCGAAGCCAAAGCGCGGGCAATCGACCTGTTGCGGCGCGTCGGTATTCCACAGCCGGAGCAGCGCTTCAATGATTATCCCTTCCAATTTTCGGGTGGCATGCGGCAGCGTGTGATGATTGCCTTGGCGCTCGCCTTGAACCCCAAGCTCCTCGTAGCAGACGAGCCGACCACCGCCTTGGATGTGACGGTGCAAGCCCAGGTGCTTAAGCTGCTGGATGACCTGCGCCGCGAAATGGGCATGGGCATGATCATCATTACGCATGACTTCGGGGTTGCCACGAATTACTGCAATCGAATTAACGTGATGTACGCTGGCCAAGTCATGGAATCGGCGACCGTCGATCAGCTGATCACACGCACTGCCAATCCTTACTCGTTGGGGCTACTCGAAAGCACCATGGAAATCGGCCACGGCAAGCAGGCAATCCAGCCAATTCCTGGCAACCCGCCAAGCGCGATGGTTGTGCACCAAGGCTGCCCATTCGCCCCGCGCTGTCGGTACAGCACGGAACGCTGCCAGGTGGAGAAGCCTGTTCTACGTGCGATTGAACGGGATCACCTGGTCTTCTGCCACTACGCCGAGGATGTAATGCGCGATGTCACGGAGCAAATCCATGCCTAATGTCGCCGCTAGCAAGGGCCCACTCCTGCGAGTGGAGCATCTGTCGAAATACTTTCCCCGAGGCCGTGAGCGGTTTGCGGCCGTGAAGGATGTTTCGTTCGAGCTGCAGCCAGGCGAGACCCTCGGTATCGTCGGCGAGTCCGGATCGGGTAAGTCGACCCTGTCGCGCTGTATTATCCGGCTCTATGATCCCGAAGAGGGCAAGGTCTACTTCGACGGCGTAGACTTCACCGCGCTCTCGGAGAAGGGCCTCCGCCGGAAGCGCCAAGACATGCAGATGATCTTCCAAGATCCGCTGGCCAGCTTGAACCCGATGATGACGGTGGCAGCGGCGATCGAGGATCCGCTGGTTATCCACAAGGTGGGAGCGCCGCGCGAACGGGCCCGGCGTGTACACGAGCTGCTGGAGCTGGTGGGGCTCGATCCGGCCGCGGCGAACGCCTTTCCTTTCGAGTTTTCGGGTGGCCAGCAGCAGCGTATCGGCATTGCCCGTGCGCTGGCCTTGAACCCCAAGCTCCTGATTTGCGACGAGGCGGTTAGCGCGCTGGACGTCTCAATTCAAGCGCAGATTCTGCGACTGTTGCAGGATTTGCAGGCGCAGCTGGGACTGACCTACCTGTTCATCTCGCACAACCTGGCCGTGGTGGAGCATATGAGCGATTACATCGCAGTTATGAACCATGGCGAGGTCGTCGAGTACGCCGCGACCGAGGAGTTGTTCCGCGCACCGAAGCAGGAATACACCCGGACGCTGATCGACAGCGTGCCGTATATCCCGCGGCCTGGTGGACGACGGATTCAGCAGCCGAAGCTGGAAGGCATACCTTCGACCGCGTTCGATATTCGGCCGCCGTTGCTGGCTGAAACACCGGTGGAGTAATCGGTTCGGCGCTAGAAGGCACTCAGACTCGTGGTGCAGCGAGAGCTTTCACTCGTGCACGAATAGGGGGCGGACGGCTTGCTGCACCGTCGATAGGTCGGTCTCGGAAGACGCTTGACGCGAGCTCTCGGTCAGCTCGCTCAGTGGCAGTCTCATGCGATTGCCGGGTCAAGGGCAGCCCGCTTCAATAGCTGTGAGTAGAGGTTCACGATGTCAACGGCGTCATCCATGTCCAACAAACAAACAACGCCGACGGCAGGAGTCGGCGATGCGCGCTTTGCCCGACTGGCACGAGGCATAAATCTCAGCCACTGGTTCGCCCAGGCCCCTCGCTACGATAAGGCGCACTTCGAAGCGTATAACACCCTTGACGATATTAAGCTGATCAAATCAATCGGATTCTCACACGTGCGGTTTACCTTGAATCCGGTGCCCTTGCTGAACGAGCGCGAGCCAGACAGACTGAACCCCGAAGTGCTCCAATCTGTAGACCGGGCCCTCGACATGATCCTGGGGCAGGAGCTGGCGGTGATCGTGGACCCCCATCCCGAGGACGATTTCAAGCTGAGCCTCCGCGACAGCGATGATAGTGGGCGCGCCAGCACAACGTGCGGCTAACCTGCAATGAGTTTGGCGTCTACCGTGCCAAGTCGCTACCCCGCCATCGTCACGCATGGCTGCAGGATCTTCGCACGAGCCTCGAGCGATATAACATTGGCTGGACGATGTGGGACTACGCGGGAGGGTTCAGCGTCGTCGCCGAGACGGATGGCCGGCGGGAGGCTGACCCGCAAACCGTTGCAGCGCTTGGCCTCGCATAGCGCTCCAACAGCTTTCGCACAACCGCTGTTAGGTCTTCTTGACCATGTTCACAAGGAAAACATATGCAACTGAGCTATGAGCAAAAGCAAGCGATCTACGCAAAGGGCTATGTGAAAATTCCGGGCGTGATACCGCGGGTGATGGTCGATGCGGCCCTGCGCGCCATCAATCACTCGGTTGGCGAGGGGATGAGTGCCGAGGAGATGGCTACCTTGCGGGCCCAATCCTACTGCCGCGAGCTACAGGCGGCGCCGGTGATTACCGACTTGCTGAACAAGACGCCGGCCTGGTCGCTTGCCGAATCAGCCATCGGTGAAGGGAAGATCAAACCTGTGCGCGGCGGGCAGATTGCATTACGTTTTCCGACGATGCAGGACCCACCCCCTCCACCACATCCACACTTGGACGGAATGTACACGCCCACCAATGGGGTTCCAGAAGGGACCATCCAGAACTTTACGATGCTGCTTGGCGTCGTGCTTAGTGACGTGCCAACGTCATTCTCAGGCAACCTCACCGTCTGGCCCGGAACGCATCACATCTATGAGCAGTATTTCCAGCAACACGGCTGGGAGACATTGCTCAACGGTATGCCGCCTGTTGCCCTCCCCGAGCCGGAGCAATTAACAGCTCAGGCTGGCGATATCGTGCTGTGCCATTACCAGCTGGCCCATGGGATAACGGCCAATATTTCACCTAACATCCGCTACGCGATTTATTTCCGGCTGCACCATGTAGAGCACGAGACATATGCTAAACAAACGATGACCGACATCTGGCTTGAGTGGCCCGGCATGGCGGAAATTGCGGGCCGGCACCGTGCGGCAGTAGGTGAAACCATCTAAATGTCCTACAACGCTTGAAGCAAGCAGCAGTGGGACGTTCGTTTATCGCAAAAGGCCGGGACAGGCTGATGGTGCAGAAGCTCTGTCCCGATTTCTTCGTCCATTGCCGGCGCCTGGGCTGTTCAACCTGACACTTAAGGTTGTTGGTGGCTCTTGATGGTAGCCGGGGGCGCGGCCACGCTGCTACACAGATAGTTGTCAATCCGAAGGGATGCGTAAACCGCTACCTCGATTTTTTTTGCCCGCCCTGCCTGTATTTCGGCATTGTTGGCGCCCGGTGAGGTTGAGGCTCATGGAGCTAGGTTATTCACGTGGATCGCCTAAACTAGCGGCCAGTACAAACGGAAGAGCAGACATGCACACGCCAAGGGAATTGTATGCAACTACTAGAACAGAAGTGGGCGCTGGTGACCGGCTCAAGTCGCGGTATTGGGCAGCAGATCGCGGTGGGGCTTGCCCGACAGAAGTGTAACGTCGTTGTACATGGGCGTGAGATACATCATGTCCAAGAGACGCTCGCCTTGCTTAAATCGGCTGATGTCCAAGCACATGCGGTTGCGGGCGATCTCGCAACCATGGAGGGCGTTCAGTCAGTTATTGCGGGCGTCCGAGAAGGCCCTGGGCAGATCGATATTCTTTACAACAATGCTGCCATCCAGAACAAGTGGAAGCCGATTTGGGAGATAACGATGGATGAATGGCTTCACACGTTCCAAATCAATTTGTTCTCGATGATTGCGCTATGTACTGCGTTTGCGCCGGAGATGAAAGCGCGCGGCTATGGCCGAATTATCAACCTAACCTCAGGCATCAAAGATATTCCGCAGTTAGCGCCCTATAGCGTGTCCAAAGCGGCTGTGGATAAGTACACGCGCGATTTAGCGGCAGAGCTTCGCGGGACAAATGTCCTTGCCAATACGCTTGACCCAGGTTGGCTGCGCACGGATATGGGCGGTCCCAGCGCCCACCATGAAGTCACGACAGTTCTGCCGGGCGCCCTCGTTCCGGCGCTCTTGGACGATAACGGGCCGAGCGGCCAACTTTACGCTGCGCAGGAATACAGGCAGGGTAGCCGAGACGGGGTGGAATAGCCGGATAAGCACGCGGGATCGCCTCATAACGCAGATGGAGAGCTCGAAAGCATATGACTGCATTGAATCAACTCTCGCTCAACGGTGAGTGGCAGCTGCGTGAAAGCGGCAGCGAGGAGTGGCTCCCAGCGACTGTTCCGGGTGGCGTTTATACCGACCTTCTAGCCGCCGGCCGTATCGCAGATCCGTTTGTGGGCGATGAGGAAAAGCACGTGCAATGGGTCGCCGAGCGCGACTGGGAATATCGCCATAGCTTTACGATTGAGGCTGAGCTACTTGCGGCACAGCATCTTTTCCTTGTCTGCGATGGGCTCGACACGCTGGCGGAAGTCCGCCTGAACGGGGAAGTACTGGGCAGCACAGAGAACATGTTTCGCCAGTTTCGCTGGGAGGTCGGCAGCCTGCTCCAGGCCGGTGAGAATGAGCTCCGTATTGCCTTCCGGTCGCCCGTGCACTATGTGACCGCGCGCCAGAGCGAACGTCCAATGCGCGACGTCAACGACGTCATCCACGGCGCGCCATATCTACGTAAGGCGCCCAGTCATTTCGGCTGGGATTGGGGTCCCAAGCTTCCAGCCATCGGTATTTGGCGCGACATTCGGGTCGAGGGCTACAGCATCGCGCGCTTCGACGACCTGCATCTGCGCCAGCAGCATGAGGGCGGGCAGGTTACTCTGACGGCCAAGGTTACCATGCGGCGCTGGGAACAAGCTCCGCTGCGAGCAGCTCTCCGCCTGACTGCACCTGACGGCCGGACCCAGGCCGCGGAGGCCGTGCTGGACGCCGAGGACGAGACGCTCGAGCTCACGGTTAATGATCCGCAGCTCTGGTGGCCGCATGGTTATGGCGCTCAGCCCCTGTACACCGTAGACGTGACGCTAGCAAACGGCGAGACGGTGCTGGATCAGCGCCAGTACCAGATGGGACTGCGCACGATTGAGCTGCGGCAGGAGCTGGATGAGTGGGGCCAGTCGTTCGAGTTCGTGGTCAATGGCGTGCCGATCTTCGCCAAGGGATCGAACTGGATCCCAGCGGATTCGTTTCCTACACGTATCTCCCACGCGCAGCTCGAGCACCTGATTGGCTCGGCGGTGGCAGCCAATCACAATATGGTGCGTGTTTGGGGTGGCGGCTACTACGAAGACGAATACTTCTACGACTTGTGCGACCGCCTGGGTATGCTCGTCTGGCAGGACTTTATGTTCGCCTGTGCGATCTACCCGCTGAACGACGAGGCATTGTTGACCACCGTGCATGTCGAGGTCCTCGAAAACGTGCGCCGGCTGCGGCACCGTGCGAGCTTGGCACTTTGGTGTGGCAACAATGAGATCGAGACCGCGTGGGTAAGCTGGGGCTGGGACCAGCCGGAGGAAGCAGACCTGAAGGCCGCCTATGATCAGTTCTTCCACCAGACGCTGCCGGCTTGGGTCACATCCGGGGATCCCGACACACGGTACTGGCCGAGCTCGCCGTCGTCGGGAACCCCGTTCGAAGACCCGAATGGGGGTGCCGTCGGGGATATGCACGAGTGGACGGTCTGGCACGCGATGAAGCCGCTGTATCATTACCGCAACATTACGTCGCGCTTTGTCAGCGAGTTCGGCTTTCAGTCCCTGCCCTGCCTTCCCACGATCGCAACCTACGCGCAGCCACACGACTGGAACATGACCGCATACGTCATGGAGCATCATCAGCGCAACGCGGTCGGCAACGGCAAGATGATGACCTATCTTACCGACCATTTCCGGCTACCCAAAGACTTCGCCGCGCTGGTGTACCTCACGCAGCTCCTCCAGGCTGAAGCCATGCGGATCGGCGTGGAGCATTGGCGGCGTGATCCGGCCTGCAGGGGCGTCCTATACTGGCAGCTCAACGACTGCTGGCCGGTCGCCTCGTGGGCCAGCATCGACTACTTTGGTCGCTGGAAAGCGGCGCACTACTCCAGCCGCCGCTTCTTCAATCCGGTGCTCCTATCGCCTGAGGATACCAAGGAACGCATGGGCATCTTCGTCAGCAATGATGCCGTAGAGCCATGGACCGGACAGCTCCGTTGGTCGCTAGAGACGCTGGCCGGCGAGCGTCTGGCGGGCGGCGAAACCGACCTGATCGTCGAGCCGCGTTCCACGAAGGAGCTGCAAGCGTTGAACGTTGCCGGTCAGATGACGGACGAGCAGCTGCGCCAGACAATCCTGGTCGCTGATCTGTGGCAGGGCGACGAACAGGTGCAGACGGCGATTGCAACGTTCGTACCGACTAAGCACCTATCCTTGCAGGATCCGCGGATCGGTGTCGAAATGCAGCACGCTGATCGGCACTTGACCTTCCAGCTACAAGCTCGCTCACTCGCACGCTTCGTCGAGCTCGCGGTTGATGGTACGGACGTGGTGTTTAGCGATAACTACTTCGACCTGCCTGCCGGCCGCGCAATACGTGTCACGTGCGCATTGCCTGATGGTTGGACGCCGGAACGGGTGCAACAGACGCTGCGGATACGCTCGGTGTTCGATTCGTATTGATATACAGGCCAGGCTCGACTGTCGAGCCTGGCCTGTAGCTCTACTAAGCAATTCGACTCGGTCTTGCCAACCTGCTCATGGAGAAGCGCAACACGTATGCTTCGACGGATTGTAGCGCTCACTGCGATCACCCTTGTGGCCATTGTCACGACCGGCTGCGCCGGCATCGCTCCCGCAGGAAACCTCCCGCAGGGAAAGCCGTTCGTCGAGCGGGCGGGACCAGAGCTGCGCCTAAACGGCAATGTGTTTCGCTTTGCCGGCACAAACAACTATTACCTCATGTACAAGTCACGGACGATGGTCGACGACGTGCTTGAAGCAGCAGCGGCAAACCACTTGACGGTAGTTCGCACCTGGGGCTGGCTCGACATCGGCAGCCAGGACGGGTCGAACTCCATCCGCGGCAAGTCTGATGGTGTCTATTTCCAATATTGGGATGGGACGAAGCCCGCCTACAATGACGGCGCCGATGGCCTACAGCGGCTTGACTATGTGATCGCCAAGGCCGGACAAGCAGGTTTACGGCTCGTCATTCCGTTTACCAACAACTGGGCTGACTTTGGCGGTATGGATCAGTACGTCAAATGGCGCGGCGGCCGGTACCATGATCAGTTCTACACGGATCCGGTGATCCGTCAGTGGTACAAGGACTGGATCGCGCACCTGCTCAACCGCACGAACTCGATAACCGGCATTAAGTACAAAGACGACCCCACGATCATGACTTGGGAGCTGGCAAATGAGCCGCGCTGTAAGGGGAGCGACAATCAGCAATATCCCCAGTCGTCCGATTGCAGAGCCGAGACCCTGATCGCTTGGGCGGACGAAATGTCGACCTTTATCAAGAGCATCGACCAGAAGCACCTCGTATCGGTCGGGGATGAGGGCTTCTACTGTGCTTCTGGCGCCGGCGACTGGACCGACAACTGCAATGAGGGCGTGGATACGCTCGCTTTTACACAGCTCGAGAACGTCGACGTGATGTCCTTTCACCTGTACCCTGATCATTGGGGCAAGGATGCCCGGTGGGGTAAAGAGTGGATCGCGCGGCACATTCGTGATGCGCAGAAGCTGGGCAAGCCAGCGATGTTGGGCGAGTTTGGACTTTTGAGCAAAAACGCCCGCAACGGGGTGTATCAGGAGTGGACCGACACCGTTTTCACGAACGGCGGCGCCGGCGCGCTGTACTGGATCCTGTCGGGCAGGG
>JADDQE010000182.1 GCA_016781525.1 bacterium
CCACTGAAAACTGGTCAGATGGTTGTGCTTGACATTGGGTCCACCATAGTGCTCATGGGCGTCGCGCCGCTGCGTCCGGCCGAGTTCGTAATTATCCGCATCGGCCAGAAGGCGCTTGTGATGCGCGCGCTCTTTGAGAACAGCCGGCAAGCGTGCTGGGTCGCCCTCAAGTGGTTTGTCCCGAATCGGATTCGAGATCCTCCTTTGAAATTACTGCGTTGGGAACGACCGGCTTGTTGAGCGCGACCACTACCTTCGGCTCGTCGGCATCCCCAGAGGCTGCGGTGGCCCCCACGACCACGCCACGGTCTGCGCCAACCTGTGCTTTTGCCGCATCGTTTGCAAGTACAACCCGATCGCCAGGCTTGTACGGAATTGTTGAGTCCTTGTCTTCAGACATAACGAGACCTCCCCAAAAAAGGTCATTTTCTGTTTCCGAAAGTGTACCACGAGCGTAGTGCCACACGCGGTATATCCTCGATTGGTACAACGACCGACGTACAAAAGCCCGAGCGTGATGCTATTGGCATGGGAGCGGTAGCTTGCCGAGCGGTATCTAATGAGCGCCGAGCATTTCTGCACGGTAGCGCCAAGCATCGCTGCACGCTAATCTCCCGCTCCTCTCCCTTGAACCTTCCAGCTACACCAGCCTACTCGTCGAACCCGACACAGTGTGCGAGGCCTTCACTCATTCTTCGGCCCAGCTCTCCACGTACCGACAATCATCCTTCGCTCACACCTGTTATCACAGTAAAGAGCGATGCGTTCGCCGGGGTATCATCGCTATACTCGAGACAGTTGATGTAGTGAATGAAAAGCTGAAGCTTATGACAATTACTACTTGGATGCACCCGCGGCCATGCGGGCAGGAACATGGGAAGGTACGGTCCACCGGGTTAGTGGCGCGCGCTCCACTATCGTGGAATTTGCCATGCGAGAACATGCTAAGGCTTATAGCCAGGCGGAAGTATGAGCCCAAATTCGGTATGCAGCGGACGCACGTCATAAGCTTCCGTCTCCTCGTGCGCATAGCCCCTGTGGGTTCTGCCCATGATGGCCTCGTCCACACGCGCAGCGTCCACATTCGTGATCTGCTGGACCGTTACGACCTCCAGTCGACTTAAGTCGATCGTGCGGATGGTGCTCATCATGTATAGTAACCATATGTGACAGCTTAGCGCTGTCTTCGTCGGCGCGCATACGGCTCCACCGTGGGCAGCGTGCTAGCGTGCACGTCACACGGCGAGCGGAGCTTCCACAAGCGCCTAGTCGTCCCACAAGTCTGTCCTCCGGATCATACTTCATCAGCTGTACGCGAGCTGCCGTCGACGGACACCCGCGGGCACAATGGAGTAGCGGATAAGCTAGGAAGAAGGCAAGCTGAAGCACGGAGCAGCGCCATGATTGCATCCAAGCCCCTGGAACGCGACCACATCAAACATCCCATCAATCTCGCGAGCAAAACGTTTACCGCCAACAAATATGTCTATTACGCTTGGCTGCGCGAGGAAGCGCCGGTGTATAAAGGTAAGCTCAGCATCATTAGCGCCTATTTTCTGTCGCGCTACGACGACTGCGTCCACATGCTTAAGGATCCACGCTTTGTACGCAACCGGGCCACGGCGACCGGCGGTGGCAGGCTGCCCTTTCCGCTGCCCAAATCAGTCGCGCTGATGGCGCAAAGCATGATCGTGGAAGATGAGCCGGAACATCGCCGCCTACGGACTTTGGTGCATCAAGCCTTTACGCCCCGCGCGCTCGCACATTTGGAAGAGCGAATCGAACGGTTAACTCATGACCTGCTCGACACGGCGGAACGGCAGGGCCCGGTGGATCTTATCCAAGCCTACGCGCTGCCGATTCCGGTGACGGTCATTAAGGAACTAATGGGGGTCTCGGATGAGGACATGCCCAAGTTCAGGACCAGCATCCGCGCGCTCACGGATGGTCTGACCCGCTGGAGCTTGTTCCGGACAATGTTCTGGGATCTGCGCCACGCGGTGACCTTTGTCCGTGAGATGATCGCCCGTAAACGCTTGGACCCGCGGGATGACATCTTGACCCGGCTGATCCAGGCCGAGGAGCAAGGTGAACGATTGAGTGAGGATGAGCTGGTGAGTATGATCTTTCTGCTGATCTTTGCCGGCTACGAAACCACTGTCCACCTGATTACCAACGCCGTTGTGACCCTCTTGCAACATCCCGAGCAGCTCGCACAGCTGCGTGCCCAGCCTGAACTCATGACCTCGGCCGTGGAAGAAATCTTGCGGTACAACGGACCGGTGCAGGGGACCAAACCGGGCTACGCCATTGAGAATGTCACGTTGCATGGCGTAACCATCCGGAAAGGTTCGGCAGTGATGCCGCTGCTGGGAGCTGCAAATCGTGACGAAACAGTCTTTGCCGACCCCGAGATCTTCGACATCACACGCAGCCCCAACAAGCATCTGGGTTTCGGACAGGGCATTCATTACTGCCTCGGTGCACCTTTGGCCCGTATGGAAACGAGAATTGCCCTGAAGAACTTGCTGGAGCGCAGTCCCAACCTCCGGCTGGCGGTGGAACCAATGGCATTGAAGGTCCAGACGATTCCCTTGTGGCACCGCTATGAGCGGCTGCCCGTAATGCTTGGGTAAACACAACCGCTGGCAGGGTAAACGACGCGCAGCGTTCACGAGCATCTAACACGACGAATGTACACCACCTTGCCGTGAAGCCGATCAAATCATGAGAGCGCACGGCTGAACACGTGCGCCCGCAGGTAATGCATCCCTTGAAGAACTGGGCACTGGACACCAGCAATCCAACTGCACGCCTCCCTGTATTATGAAATAGCAAGCCAACCGAAACCTACGGCCCCCAGCACTCCTAACGACAGCGTAAGCAGCTGCCAGCTGCTTTAATGGCGCCGGATCCAGTACCAAAACTTCTTTTCCGAGCGCAGATCATGCTTTCAAGACCAGCAGGGACTGCTTGCCCAAATGCCTCTCGCTTCGTGAGCTCGTTAGACTCGTGGTCGTGAAGCTGCTGTATCACAGGCACTACCTTCGGTGAATAGCATGCCGCCTGCAGCAGCGGGGTCTACGTTACTCAAGCGCCAATGGCATTTGTGTACAGGAGTCGCAATGTCCGGGACACTTTTCTTCCAAAGCTGGTCAGGGCCGGGGCGGGTTATGATCGTCGGCGTGCTGGCCTACCTCGCCCTTGTGTTCTTGTTGCGTATCTCGGGCAAACGCACGCTGTCCAAGATGAACGCCTTCGATTTTGTGGTAACGGTGGGACTCGGCTCC
Source organism: bacterium (assembly GCA_016781525.1). Classification (GTDB taxonomy): domain Bacteria; phylum Chloroflexota; class Chloroflexia; order Chloroflexales; family Kallotenuaceae; genus LB3-1. Next base: position 3,291 of record JADDQE010000182.1, read on the forward strand.
ACGTTGGCGACAATCCTGCTATCAAAGGATGTGGCACTGGCGGAAGGCCTGACGGCATTTGCCGTGCTGATCGGCCTACAGTGGATGATCGCATGGCTCTCGGTACGGTCGCCGACCGTGAGTCGGCTGGTCAAAGCAGAGCCGCGTCTCCTGGTGTACCAAGGCCAATTGCTGCACGGAGCTATGCGCTCCGAGCGAGTGGTGGAAGTAGAGGTCCTGGCGGCGTTACGGCAGCAAGGACTAGCATCTTTGGCCGACGTCGATGCCGTTGTGCTGGAAACTGACGGGACCTTTACGGTGGTCCAGCGGACTGACCAGGTGGAGCCGAGGGCACTGCAGGGCGTCAGCGGCTATGAGCGCGTTGCAACGTAGGAGGACGCACAGAACACCTATGCGTGGAACATGGCAAAACTTGTGGGACAACGTGCAGAGCAGCCTGTGGTTCATCCCGAGCGTTCTGGTTGCGCTGGCGCTAGTGCTCTCATCGCTCTTGGTCGAGCTGGATGTCGTCCTGGCCAGACGCCAAAGTTCTGTAATTCCCTGGCTCTTCAGCGGCACCGCTGACGCCGCCCGCACGATTCTCTCCGTCGTTGCGGGCTCGCTGATCACCGTGATCTCCATCGCTATTTCGCTTACCATGATCGCCCTGGTGCAGGCCTCGGCCCAGTTCACGCCGCGTCTGCTGCGCCAATTTACCGCCAGCCGGACGAATCAGGTTGTGCTGGGTGCCTACACCGCAACCTTTATCTTTGCCCTGCTAGTGTTGCGTACCGTGCGGAGCGCGGACCACGGCGATCCGTTCGTACCAGCGCTATCCGTGACCGTGGCGGTTGGCTTGTCCTTGCTGTGCCTGGGGCTGCTGATCTACTTCATCCACCATATGTCGCAATCACTGCAAGTCGCCGTTATTCTGGATCAGGTCAGGCACGAATTTATCGAGTCGATCGACGCGATGTTTCCGGAGGGCGTCGGCGACGGCGCACTTGATCCCCTCCCAGCGTCGATTGTAGCGCAGCAAATGCAACGCATCGACCAACCCGAGCTCCTGCGGTCGAAGCGCGCTGGATTTATCCGGCGCATTGACGAGCAGACCTTACAGGACGCGCCGTTTGGCTCGGCGACATGGCTGTGGGTACGGCCGCAAATCGGCGATTATATTGCGTCTGGTACCGTCATTGCGGCGCTTGACTGCATGGAACATGATCAGCTTGCGGATCATATTCGCGGCGCGTTTGTCATCGATCGCGAGCGTACCACGCAGCAAGACCCGCTATTCGCTATTCGTCAGCTGGTTGACGTTGCGCTCAAAGCGCTCTCTCCAGGCATTAATGACATGACTACCGCCGAATACGCGCTGTACCACCTGGGCGACGCCCTAGGCCGGCTGGCTGACCGCCCATTCCCTTCCAACGTCCGCACCACCGCCGATCAGCGAACGCGCCTGATTTTCACTCGCCCTACCTGGGAAGACTTCGTGCAGGCCGCCTTCAGCCAGATTCGCCACGCGGGACAGGATGATGTGCATGTTACCGGGACGCTCCTGCGAGTACTGCACGACCTTGCGCTGCGACTACCCCCTGGAACACGTGCGGAAGCGGTGCAGCACCAAGTCGCTGAAGTACGTTTGAGTATCGACCAGAGTTCGTGGAGTCTCGCTGACAAGGCTACCCTGTATGAGCTGGCCGATGCGGTTGAGCATGCGCTGCGCACCAGAAAGGGAACCGTTCAAACGTTGTAAGTGCAGCAATTCATCACCTTGGCCTTCGTCCTTGGGCGCTCGAGGCATCCGTCGGCTGCAGCACTTGCGGCTCCGGCCGATTAGCAGCAGGTACCGATTACACGACGCGTGGCCCGCTCCCAACGTCGCTAGGAGTGGACGCTATTCGCCCTCACTGAGCTGGTGCAGCGCAATTCGTTTACAGATGCTTTCGACGGCGAGCGTGAGCGACTGCATCAGCTCACCTTCTTCTCTATAGTCAACTGGCGCAAGGTTGTCCACCCGCCGACGACTATGCATGGATTTAAAACCGTTCCATTCATCCGCTGATTGTCCCTTAAAGACGCCTATGGCGGTCCCCTTGCGATCATTGAGCAGTCGAAACACGGGCATGTCGCTCGATCCATCGCCCACATAGATGATCTGCTCAAGGGGAAGATAGAGCTCGCTCTCGGGAACTGGGCGATACACGTGGGCTGGCTGACCTTGTTCGCCGGTGGCCCCCACTCCTCGGGACAGCTGCAGCAGATAACGCACTTTTTCCGGATGCGTCACGATTTTCTTGATGAAACGAATTGCGCCATCATCATCAAAGTGGAACTCACAGCCCCACATATCTTTGAACTTCGAGGCAATCGGCGTTCCACGCGCAATCTCCAGAATCCCGGATGATAACAGATAGAATTCAAGGTCGACACCGGGCGCAAGGTCACGCACGACCTTACGTAGGCGGTCAAACATTTCAGGCACACCATCAAAGAACTGAATCTCACCGCCAATGTCGGCGAGCAGTGATTGCGTGATCGGCTGGTTGTTGTGCTGCCGCGATTCCTCGATCAGGCAGTAGAACTTTGCTAAGATCTCGTCCCAACCGGCATCAAGCAGCGGCTGGACGCGCTCCTCCTTAAACGTGTCATAGCTCAGCCCACACCGTTCAACAAGACTACGGTAGCTATTCGGCGCCAAGGTGTCGTCAAAATCGAACACAATGGCAATCCGGTTATGGACCGCTTTCGTTGCCGTTGTCACTCCGCTTCCTCCATTTCCTAAACGTTCCGTTCGTACATCCTCCAGGACGGCTACCATCCGCAGGAGTAGCAACTCCAGTGACACGCGCCTTCGACGTATTCAGCGTTGTTCACTTTGTTTACCACTGTTCACTATTGTTCACCATCTATATCTCTCTTCTGGTACTTTCTCTGCTCCACACTCTCATTAGCGAACAACCTAACTCTCCTAGTGGTCGTGCAAGTCATGGAGACGCAACGATGTTGGGTTGGTGCTACAGCCATCTGCGGCGGGCGGCGGGCTAAACAGCCCCGGGAAAGAGCGCGACGCGACCAGAAAGCGGCTTGCGACGGCGCAGCACCATGTTGCTGCGTGTCGCTGTTTCATCGTGAAAGGATACCGACTATGTCTGGAACGGTACGGGCTGGCATTGTATTTGGGATGGGGGCCGTCCTAGCCTTTACCGCAGGCCTCTTCGTCCCCTTACCCTTCATCAATGTGTTGCTTGCCTTCGGCTCGATGTTAATCCTCGGCTGGGGTGCTGGTTACACTGCTGCGAAAACAGCCGATCCGGGTACGGGCAGCGGGATTGGGCGAGGCGCCCTGGCTGGGCTGATCGCCGGAGGAATCGTGCTGGTTGTAGCGACCGTTGTATTCGTGTTGCTGGCCAATACAGCCGCTGTGCGGGACGCGGTTGCCGATATCCTCCAGCAAAATCCCAACATTGTTGATACCAACACGGGGGAGCCTGCGTCCGTCGATCCGGTCGTTGCCACGCTAATTGGCGGCGCAGGGGGAGGCTTCTGCCTAGGGTTCATCAACCTCGTCTTACTGTTCATCGGAGGCGCGATCGGCGGCTTCTTCGGGAATGGCGTGGTCAGTAGGGGCAATACAAACACAGGGGCATACGACGGAAACCCCCGCGATCCGGCTGACGGAACTGCTCGGGTCTACGAGCAGCCGAAATGAAGTGGTCGACCGTGGGAGGGGGAATACTTTGCGTCAAATCGAGCTGGACTCGTATTGGGCGCCACAGTCGTTGCCGGACTGTTTTTCGCAGCATTTGCAGGGATGTATCTTTGGCAGTCGCCAACATCCGGCGGCTAAGTAGTTGCACCAATCAAAGGAGTGCGCCACATGAATCAAACAAACCGTCCGGACGTGGTCGTCGTGACGGGCGCATCCGCAGGGGTCGGGCGGGCCACGGCGCTGGCCTTTGCTGAGCGCGGCGCTCACGTTGCGCTGCTCGCACGGGGCCGTGCGGGGTTAGAAGGCGCCCGGCGCGATGTTGAGGCAGCGGGCGGCAGGGCGCTTGTTATCCCGACCGACGTTGCCGACGCGGCAGCGGTCGAGGACGCGGCCGCACAGGTAGAGCAGGCGTTTGGCCCGATCGATGTCTGGGTTAACAGCGCAATGGCCTCGGTCTTCTCGCCGGTCAAGGAGATGACGCCCGAGGATTACAGGCGAGTCACCGAGGTGACCTATCTCGGCTATGTCTATGGCACACTGGCCGCTCTCAAGCGCATGCTCCCCCGCGACAAGGGCTCGATCGTACAAGTTGGTTCTGCCCTGGCCTATCGCGGGATCCCACTGCAGTCGGCCTACTGCGGGGCAAAGCACGCGATCCAGGGGTTTTGTGACTCACTGCACGCCGAGTTGATCCACGATAAGAGCCACGTGCGGCTCACGATGGTTCAGCTGCCCGCGCATAACACGCCCCAGTTTGGCTGGGTCAAGTCGCGTCTCCCCAACAAAGCGCAGCCGGTTCCACCAATCTTTCAACCCGAAGTTGCGGCCAGAGCGATTGTCTGGGCCGCGTACCATAATCGGCGCGAAGTGTACGTTGGTTTGTCGGCAGCCATCGCGATCATCGGCAACAAGCTCGCACCCGGCCTAGGTGACTGGTATCTCGCACGCAATGGCTATTCCGGCCAGCAGACCGACGAGCCGCTTGAGCCGGATCGACGGCATAACCTCTGGGAGCCGGTTGACGACGAAATCGATTACGGTGCCCATGGGAGCTTCGATGCACGCGCCCGTACCTGGAGCCCCTACCTGTGGGCGTCACAGAATCGGGGCTTGTTGGGGGCGGCGGGAGCAGGCGTTGCAAGCGCAGCGCTTACGGCCTTTTTGTGGAAAGGGCGCTGAGCCAAAAATATGTCGGCCACGCGCACGTCCTGTTGGGCACGTTGTCCTAACGCATCGCGCGTTCGGCTTGCGTGGGGCACTTAGGGCGTCGATGCCGAGCTTGGAGGAAAGATGGCGCGGGATGGTGCGAAAACGCAGAATGGACGGCGGGAGATGTCTCAGCAGGAGCAGCAGGCTCGCAAGGAGCGTGTCCTGACGCAGGGCCGTGCATCCGTCGTGCGCGGCATTAGTGACGCGGTTGTGCTTAAAGACGGAGATTCGTTCTTCTTGGCGCAGGCGGATGGGCAGGTCCCACTGGGGGGCACGCACGGATATGGGCTGTACTACCACGACTGTCGCTACCTGCATGGCTACGAGCTAGAGCTCGCGGATACCGCGCCGAATCCGCTCGTTGCGACGGCGAACCGCGGCGGGGTTTCGCCGGTATGGCTTCGACGACGCCTTCACGCGCATCTTCAAAGGCACTTTGGAGGCAGCGACTTTTTTCGAACACCACCGGTTGCCCGAACTCTTTTCCGGCTTCGCGCGCGAGCAGTACGATGTTCCGGTTCGCTACCCGGTCGCTTGCCACCCGCAGGCGTGGGCGGCCGGCGCGGTCCCGTACTTCCTCGCAACAGCATTGGGTCTGCAACCCGCAGCGTTCGAGAGAACGTTACGCATCGTGCGGCCCCTGCTGCCCGACTTTATCGAGCACGTCACGGTGCACGGGTTACGAGTTGGCGATGCAACAGTTGATCTGGCCTTTGATCGCGCCGCTGACGGTAACGTCGCGGTACAGGTCACCAAGGTCGAGGGCCAGGTCGAGGTTGTGGTGGAGCTTGCAAGTTAATCAGGGAGAGAAGGCAAGATGGCTGATGAGTTGATTCCGCCCGGCTGGAGCTACAACCCGGCAAGTTGGGCTCAGCGGTTACCTATCGTTGGGCTCGCGCTGCTCGGCTTCGCGATCGCCGGCTATCTGTCGCTATACCAGATGGGCGTCTTTGCGACGGTATGGGAACCATTTTTCGGAGCTGGGAGCAGAAAAATCCTCAATTCGGGTGTGTCGCGCATCCTACCCGTTCCTGACGCTGTGTTGGGCGCGCTGAGCTACCTGGCGGATGCAGTTGCAGGCATCATCGGAGGGCGCGCGCGCTGGCGCACAATGCCCTGGATCGTGGTGCTCTTTGGCTTAGCTGTGGGGCCGCTCGGCGCGGTGAGCATTCTGCTGGTGGTTTTACAGCCGGTGATGTTTAGTGCTTGGTGTACGCTCTGTCTCAGCTCCGCGCTCGTATCAGTCCTCATGATTGGCCCCGCAATGGACGAGGTGCTGGCCAGCCTGCAGTACCTGAAGCGGGAACGAGACAGTGGGCGCTCTCTGTGGCGCGCGTTCTGGGGGTTGAGCGACAAGCGGGCGCAACAACAGGTGAGCCATGTGGGCTAGACTTATCAATCTCGCTCTCGGTATTTGGCTTATGGCCGCGTCGTCGGTCCTGCGCTATGGCGAACCGGCGCGGACCAATGATTATATTGTCGGACCGATCGCCGCCACCTTTGCGATCATAGCGATATCAGAGGCCACGCGCGGCGTTAGGTGGGTCAATGCGCTGCTCGGCGTTTGGCTTGTGCTTGCCCCATGGGTGCTAGGGTACGACAGCGCGTGGCTCATTCTGCATAGCTCCGTGATCGGCATCGCCATGTGGATCGTCACCGCCGTACGCGGAACAATAACACAGGACTTCGGCGGCGGCTGGTCGATCCTTTGGCGGCGCGACCCGAAGCGGCACTAAAACGGGGAAGCTGCTACACCAGTTGCCGATACGGAGTCGTCCTATGAGCGCTCCGGCCGCAAACCCCACCCCAACCAACAGCCCGTCGATCACTATGTCAACACCCACCGTCAAAACGAAGCTTGTGGGACTCTCGTCCTCACCTGTACCAATCGCTCCGCCTTCCGCCCCGTGCCCGACAAAATGGCGGATCGCCAGCATCAGCCCAACCCCGACGGTAAACCCGATGATCACGGCGATCGGATTTTGCTCCCGGATCTCAGGCAGGAGTTCACCGGCGACCGCACCAAACACAACGCCGGCCGCAAAGTGCTGGATCCCGCTCCGCACCGTTGCGCTCGGCACACCGGATTCAAGGAGTGCCGCTCTCGGCACAGCTACGTGAATACATCGCGTCCGGTACTGGGCCGCGTCCCGAGCATCAATTCACCTCCACGTTGCGCTTTGCGATCTAACCCTGATATCGCAGCTTGGCTGCTCGCTTTCGACGAGCTAGCACTGCCGGGGCTGGGCTACTTTATGCTGCGGCGCGGTTGCCCAAATCAACACCGCGCTGTTGCCATGTTGACAGCGAAGTAGCATACCGTTTATCGTTCGGCCACCGCAGACCGAAACAGTTTGGGCAGACGCCATCCCGGAGCAGGGCGCGGCACGTGCGGGGCTGAGGCGGCAGCGTAGCGGCAGCTAAGACCTGATTGAAAGTGAGCAGGTGGGCGGGCACCCAGATGTCGCATTCCGACCATTTCGGCGAACAAGCATGAGCCGAACGTGACCTGAATATTGCCCAGCATTGACGGGGTAAGGGGAGGCGAGGCAGATCAGATGCCGCTTCATTATGCCAAGTCCGATGGTGGCGAACAACGAGGAGGAGCCATGGGAACTTTTGATCGGCTCAAGAATCGCATCGGCCTGGTGCCGAATCCGGTCAGCGCGCAAACCAAACAGGTCCACGCTCGCATCCGTGGGGCGTCGGCCAGCGTCAGCGTCTGCCCCTATTGCGCCGTGGGCTGCTCACAGATCGTTTACACGAAGAACGGCAAAATCATCGACATCGAGGGCAACTACGAAAGTCCGATCAGCGGCGGGACCCTCTGCCCGAAGGGCGCGGCTACCTTTGGACTGCTGCACAGTCCACTGCGCGAGACAAAAGTCAAGTATCGCGCGCCCTACAGCGACAGGTGGGAAGAAAAGCCGCTCGCATGGGCAATGGAGCGCGTCGCCCAGCTGGTTAAGCAGACGCGCGACGCCAACTACGAGGAAACCAACGAGCAGGGCATGACCGTCAACCGCACCACCGCCATCGGGCATATGGGTGGGGCCACGCTCGATAACGAAGAGAATTACCTGATCAAGAAGCTGTGGACGGGCGGGCTCGGTATCGTCGCGGTCGAAAATCAGGCACGGATATGACACTCGAGCACCGTGCCCGGTCTGGGCGCGCGACTCGGTCGCGGCGGCGCGACGACCTTTCAACAGAACCTGGCGGAAAGCGACTGTATCGTGATCATGGGCTCGAACATGGCCGAGAATCACCCGGTCGGCTTTCGCTTCGTGATGCAGGCCAAGCAGCGCGGTGCGACACTGATTCATGTCGATCCTCGCTTCACCCGAACCTCCGCCATGTCGGATGTTCACGTGCCGCTGCGGGCAGGCAGCGATGTTGCGTTCCTCGGCGCGCTGGTCAACTATGTCATCAACAGCGAGCGCTGGAATAGCGATCCGTTCTTCCGGGAATATGTCACCCACTACACTAACGCGTCGGTCATCATCAACCAGGATTTCAAGGATACCGAAGAGCTGGCCGGCGTCTTCTCCGGCTACAACCCCGAGACGCGGCAGTACGACTTCGAAACCTGGCAGTACGACGGCGAGCAAGACCATAGCACCAGCCCGTCGGGCGACCGGTCGACAAATCGGGACCAGACGGGCCCTAACCGGGACGAAGCCAAGGAAGTGCAAACGGCCGAGCCGCGCGGCGAGTTCGTCGGCAGGCTCACGGGGCAACCCCGCACCGATCCGTCGCTTCAGGATCCCATGTGCGCCTTCCAAATCGTCAAGCGCCACTTCGCGCGCTACACGCCTGAGCTGGTCGAGCGCATCTGTGGCGTGCCCCAGGATCTCTTCCTGAGGGTGGCCGAGGCGCTGGTCACCAACTCCGGACGTGACCGCACCTCATCCTTCTGCTACGCCGTCGCCTGGACGCAGCACACGATCGGCACCCAGATGATCAGCTGTTGCGCGCTGCTTCAGCTGCTGCTCGGCAATATTGGTCGACCAGGCGGTGGGATTCTGGCCTTGCGCGGCCACGCGACGATTCAGGGCAGCACCGACATTCCGACCCTCTACAACCTGTTGCCGGGCTACCTGCCGATGCCCACCTCGGTCAAGAAGCACGACACGCTCACAGATTACCTTCAGGTAGAGACCCCCGAGCTCGGGTGGTGGTACAACACGCCCAAATACATGGTAAGCCTGCTCAAGGCCTGGTATGGCGATGCCGCGACGCCGGAGAATGGTTTCGCCTACGACCTCATGCCCAAGATCGAGGCCGATTATTCCTTCCAAAAGATGCTGCTGATGATGAAGGACGGCATCATCAAGGGGCTCTTCTGTATGGGCGAGAACCCCGTGGTTGGCGGGCAAAACGCAGTGCTCGGCCGGCAGGCGCTGGCCAATCTCCAATGGCTCGTCGTCCGTGATGTCTTCGAGATCGAGACCGCCGCCTTCTGGTACGACGCGCCGGAGGTCCGGAAAGGCGAGCTGCGGCCGCAGGATATTAAGACCGAGGTGTTCTTCCTCCCAGCCTCCCTGACCGGCGAGAAGGAGGGGTCGTACACCAACACCCAGCGGCTCGTGCAGTGGCACGATAAGGCGGTCGAGCCGCGTGGGGACTGCCGCTCCGAGTCCTGGTTCATGCTCCAGCTTGGGAAGCGGCTCAAGGAGCTGTATGCCGGTGATACCAGCGCCCGGGGACGGCAGATCAACACATTGACCTGGGATTACCCGACGATTGGCGAGACCGGCGAGCCCGATCTGGATGCGGTTATCCGCGAGATCAACGGCTACACCGTCGCCGACAAGAAGCTGGTCAAAAGCTTTGTCGACCTCAAAGCCGATGGCTCGACCGCCTGCGGCTGCTGGATCTACAGTGGGATCATGCCCGAGGAGGGCAAGAACCTGTCGAAGAACCGCAGGGGTGACGAAGCGGCGGCCCTGGAATGGGGCTTCGCGTGGCCGGCCAATCGCCGCATTCTCTACAACCGGGCTTCGGCGGATCCCCAGGGCCGCCCGTGGAGTGAGCGCAAGAAGTGGGTCTGGTGGGACGACACGCAGGGCGAGTGGACCGGCCTCGACGTGCCCGATTTCCCGAAGACCAAGCGGCCCGACTACCAACCGCCGGAAGGCGCCAAGGGCATTGACGCGCACCCAGGTGACGCGCCCTTTATCATGATGGCCGACGGCAAGGGCTGGCTGTACGCGGCTAGCGGCCTGCGCGATGGCCCGCTCCCCACGCACTACGAGCCCTGGGAATCGCCGATCGGCAACGCGCTTTACCCGGAGCAGCCGCGCAGCCCCTCGGCGCTTTTCTTCGAGCGGCCCGATAACGTGTACCACGAGCTCGGCGATCCGCGCTTCCCGTACGTCATCACCACCTACCGGCTGACGGAGCATCTCACTGCCGGTGGCATGACGCGCTATGTCCCCTGGCTGGCTGAGCTGCAGCCGGGCGGTTTCCTCGAGATCAGTCCGGAGCTTGCCGCAGAACTCGACATCTCCAACGGCGACTGGGTGACAGTCATGACGTTGCGGGGTGAAGCCGAGACGCGGGCGATGGTCACCCTCCGGCTCCAGCCGCTGCACCTCGGCGACCAGATCGTCCACCAGATCGGCATGCCCTGGCACTTTGGCTATGGCGGCCTGGCAAAGGGCGGGATCGCGAACGACTTGAGCGCGCTCGTACAAGATCCGAACTCGCGCATCCATGAGGGCAAGTCATTCACCTGCAATCTCCGCAAAGGCCGAGCCGCCGGACACCCCGCCGGGTACTCCACCAAACGCCCAAGCCCCGAGCTAACGCGTCAGGCGGGCGAGGAGGAAGGCCATTGGGTTAAGGGGGACGTGAAAGGAGATCACGGAGCATGAACGCTGCCATCCCCTTGATCGATAGCGATCTCGTCGGTACAACGGGAGCGCGCCACGGCGCGATGGGTTATCTGACTGATACGACCCTGTGTATCGGCTGCAAAGCGTGTGAGGTCGCGTGCAAGCAGTGGAACCAGCTGCCGATGGATAACCTGGAGTGGACGGGCTACAGCTACGACAATACCAAAGACCTGAGCGCGACGACCTGGCGGCACGTTGCGTTTATCGAGCAGCTCGACGGCACGAACGGCCACTCACCCGGCGTGATGCCGCCGTTTCAGAGCAACTGGTTGATGATGAGCGACATCTGCAAGCACTGCGTGAAAGCCGGCTGCCTGGAGGCGTGCCCAACCGGAGCGATTATCCGCACTGAGTTCGATACGGTCGTGATCCAGCAGGATATTTGCAATGGCTGCGGCTACTGTGTCCCGTCCTGCCCCTTCGGCGTGCCTGACCTCAGCGCGAGCGATCACAAAGCGCACAAGTGTACCCTCTGTTACGACCGGATGGTGGACGACCTGGAGCCCGCTTGCAGCAAGGCCTGTCCAACGGACTCGATCCAGTTCGGGCCGATCGACGAACTGATGCAGCGCGCCGAACGACGGGTCGCCGAGCTGCATCAGCGGGGGGTCAAGAGCGCCTACATCTACGGGGATCGGGCGGTGGGCGGGACGCAGGGTATCGATGGCCTCAACTGCTTCTTCATCCTGACGGCCGAGCCCGAGGTCTACAACCTGCCCGCCTACCCGGAGCTTCCGCAAGACAAGGTTGGGAGCGCTTGGCTCGCGACGCTTGGCGCTGCATTCGCGATCGGTGCGGTGGCGGTCGCCGCGCTGCGCGGACGGTGAGGGTAGTCCGGGAAGCAGGCTCGCACCTCCTAAGGATGACGATAATAGAGCACCGCTCTGCTGTGGCAGGGCTGCCGAGGAGTGGATGGGCATGACCACACGCTATGAACGAACATGGGACAACCGGCGCAAGCAGAGTAAGCAAACACCAGCGGACGAGTCGGCAAATGGTGCCCGCTCGGTGACCGATCAGACACGCGCGAGCTACTACGGAGTTCCCGTGATTCACAAGCCGCACTGGAAGTGGCTCATTATCGTGTACTTCTTTGTGGGCGGGATTTCCGGCGCCAGCTATGTACTGGCCAGCATTGCCCACCTTGTCGGCGGGAAAGATGCCGGCAGAATTGTGCGTGCCGGGCGTTACCTCTCGCTCGCGGCCCTGCTTCCCAGCCCGATCCTGCTTATCCTCGACCTGGGCCGGCCCGAACGGTTCCATCACATGCTGTATATTCTGAAGCTGCGCTCGACGATGTCGGTCGGCACGTGGATTCTCACGATCTTTAGCGGATTTTGCGGGCTGTCGGCCTTGATCCAGGCGGCCGAGGATGGCCTTCTCAGTCGTATTGGTTTCGCCAATCGCCTGCTGCTCGCCCTCCCCGCCAAAGCTATCGGAGCCATCGGGAGTCTCTTCGGCTTCGGCATGAGCGGCTACACCGGCATTCTGATCGCCGCCACGGCTGTTCCTTTCTGGGCCAAGAACTACCGCCTAATGGGCCCACTCTTTCTCACCTCGGCGCTCTCCAACGCCTCGGCAGCGATCACCCTCACGTTATCACTTGCACGCGGCACCAGTCACAGCACGCTACAGCGCTTGGAGCACCTGGATATGCTGGCCGCCATTGGGGAGCTGACGCTGTTGATCATGGCTCGCCGCAACCTCGGGCCGGTCATCGCCCGCCCGCTCCGTGAGGGATCGCTGGGCAACATCTACAGGTGGGGAGTGCTCGGGGTAGGTATTACGGCGCCCTTAGCACTGCTCTCACTGACTCGGCTGAAGCCACACGCTGCGCCGCGCCTGCTGGCCGGCATCTCGGCCGCGCTCACCTTGATTGGAGGCTTCTTGTTCCGGTATGTCTTTGTCATGGCAGGTCGCGCCTCGGCCGATGACCCGCAGGCCACCTATGAGTTTACCCGTCGCGAACGACCTTTAGGCTAAAGCAACGGACGCCGTGCAGCCTGCCGACGCCCTTGCAGCTTCCGCTACGCGCCTACCGGGATGAGCGCTCAAGATCCTGGCTGCGGTGCTTCAATACCACCCGTTCGAGCGAGACAGTCTGGATATCGCTAAGCGGAATGGTCCGACGGCCGATCAGTCCCCACCATTTACCGACCTTGATCGATCCCTCGCCAAGCGACGACGCGGTATCCGGCTCAGTCGCATACAGCGCGGCCGCCGACTGCGTTTTTGGACCAGGATTACCGTTCATCTGTGTCGGCACCGGGCCAAACATTTCGCCGTTGGTCACGCTCGTCTGGAGCGCCTCCGCCAGTACGCCCTCCCCACTCAAAGCTGGCGGGCCTGGCACCACGTTGATGACCGTCCCGAGGTACGCATTATCCAGCGTGTACACGTCCATCGACACCCGAATGTCCCGGTGGTCGAAGCTCATACTGCTGCACTCCTTCCGTCATGGCACTATCCCATGCGATTCGTTCCAAGGAGGCGTGTCTGTCGGCTCGCTTCCTGCGCAGACAAGGGTTTGCGCACGGGTGCAAACGCGCGGAGCTGGGCGTACCCCTCGCAGAACGATGCGACAAGCGCGAACAGCACGAACCATTTCCTCACCTGCCGTCAGCAGCAATATTCCCGCCCTGATGGCGAGAGCAGTCACCTTCACGGCGTCTCGCTTTGATTGCGCAACAGCCAGCACCCAGCCTTTGGCACCACCCGCCGTTGCAATCACGACAGATACTGACCGCATGATCCGCCTGCGGCGAGGGACACCGTTGTCCTTAAAGTTGGCAATCGTCGTGAAGTCTTCCGGCACGTCCGCCGTCACCTAACCAATGGAAGCACCGATGCGCGGATCGCGGTACATTATCACCAGTGACGTGTTGAATAGATGATCTCGTGCTAGAAAGTGAACTATTAGTGCAGCTTTCGTCGCTTGTCCGCTCGCCCCTGCCCCTCGTCGTCCTCGCGCTACTTGCCGGGTGTAGCACAGTCGCATTTGAACGCCGCTCGTCCCTTGATCAATGGAGCCAGGCCGTGCTCCGACGCGATTACGCTACGGCCCAGCGCTTGATGGTTCCAGAGGATATCGCCGCATGGCGTGCCGCGACCGAGCAGCTTAACCAGCAGCACCATTCGGTGAAATCGTACCAGCGCTCGGACATTCCCATGCAACCCGGACAGAACCCAATCGCCCACACCACCTGGACATGGCAGGATGGGTTTGTCCGCTGCTTACAGGTCCAAGAAACGGCGAGCGGCTTGATTGATGTGCTCGGCCACGGTTATCAGGCATGTCAGGCCTCGTCGCAACCAGCAGCGCGCGACGTGCCAGAGCAACCTGCCCAATCACACCCGTCCGTGCTACCAGTCCCAACACCCAGCACATGAGCTGAACAAACAGATGACGCACGACGGGGCGCTAACGCCGACGCTGGCTGGCGGAACGTACATCGACCTCCATAACCGCAAGTCGACGCATCGCCATGAACCTAATACCGCAACCACAACCGGACCGACGGTTGCGCCGCATGGTTCTGCTATCGCTTTTGCGGCCATGGGAGCTACCGCGGTTGCTCGGCGCCGAGCCGTCCGAGCAGGATATCGAAAGGCCGACTATTTTCCGGATGCCATTCGAAGCGCGCCCGCTCGAAATACTGGACTTTGTGCCAGTGCCCGTCCGCGAGCCGCATCCGGAATTCCTCACTGATTGGTAGTCCAAATAAGGCCAATGATTCCCGGGAGGAAACACCCGCATCCGCGAAATCCAGCCCATGAGCTTGCCAATAGTCACGGAAGGCGCCACAGAGGTGATGGCCCGTCTCGCTAAAGAAGGTGCACGCAGCGTTGGTCTGGCGCCGTAGTCGTTGAAATTCTTTTCGCCGAAGCAATCCCCGGCGTTGAGCGTCAGCAGCGCCCAGCCGGCCAAGCAGCATGTGGTAGGGCGGAGCATTGTGGGGCTGGAGCTCGAACCGCTGTCGCTCAAAGTACTGCACCGTTGCCATCTTCCCGGTATCCGGGTTACGCTCGCGCAGCTCTCCACTAATGGGATAGCCGTACACCGCGAGACCGCCCGTACGCTCCCAATAGGTCCGAAACATACCTCGAAGACGCCGATTTGTTTCCGGGAACTCCCTGATCTGCGGCAGCATATCCGCGATCGTCCGGAAGCTGTAGCCTTGATTGCGGAGCTGATCGATCAGCTCAGGCAAGGCGGGCCCATCCTGGGACTCGCTGCCGACATGCATCAGCACGATCGCCCCCGGCGATACGTTAGCTAGCACCGTTTGAATGATCTGCTCCTTGGACCGTCCTTTCCATCCGAGTGTATCCAGCCCCGACGTCCACATGATGTTATAGCGATACCCCAGGGTAGACAGATCTCGAGCCACGGAGGTGTCGGTGTCACCATACGGGGGACGGAAATACGGCTTGACGTCCGCTCCTGAGAGGTGCCAAATCCGCTCCTCAGCAGCCCGAATTTCGTGCACTCGTTCGTCGAATGTCAGCGCCGTCCGCCGAGTGGAACGGCCGGTCAAGGATCGATGAGAATCTGTATGATTGATCAGGGCATGACCTTCCGCGGCCATTCTCCTTACAAGCTGCGGGTTTGCTGCGGCCCATTGGCCCGTCATACCAAAGGATACCCTCACATCTTTTTCCCGCAGCGTATCGAGGATGAATGCCGCGTAGCCGGCATCCGAGCCGGCATCAAGCGTGAGGCACACTACCTTCTCACTTGTGGCGAACTTGTCAATGGTCTGTGCCTGAGCTCCCTCCAGCGGTGCGGAGGGAAGCACACGTGCGGAAGCTGCGGCCACTGGCTGTGGCTCGATGATGGAGCCGAGCTCTACGGCTATGACTATCAGGCTGAACAGCAGCATCCGGTGCCATACCATGGTTGTTCCTTCCCTCCCGACCGACTCTCTCGTCCTCTGCGGCAACACTCGGTCCGGGACCCGATCGACCAGCTATTCCCAGCGGTGCCAGGTTACGTACAAATCACTGCCGACCAAGCCCAGCTGTAGCTGCGATGATGGTCCTTGCTTGCCGTTCCATTCGATCCGGCTACGCTCGAAGTACTGCACGTTCTGCCCACCTTGGGCGAACGCCTCAGTCACAGGCAGCCCGTGTCGCTGGAGCCCGCCGTGTTGCTCCCACCAGTTGAGAAAAGGCTTGCAGATTTGCTTGCCGGTTTCCGGAAACAACCGACATTCAGGGTCGCCTTTTTCACGGTGGGTTAAGCTTTCCCAGGGCGTGCCGGCGCGCCGTAGCACCGTATCGCCCAGACGCCCCAGCTGCACGGCATGCGGCCCGCTCTGCACCTCTGCCACACGCTCGAAGCGCGCACGCTCAAAATATTGCACGACCCGTGCTTGTCCCCCCAGGCTGTCGGGCTCGATCAATTCGCCCGTGAGGGGATACCCGAACTGCGTGAGCCCACCGCCGGTCTCCCAGAACTGCCCGAACGTTCCACCGACATAATGACCAGTTGCCGCATACAGCGTCCCATTTTGCACCTTATCAGGGCCACGTTCTACGATGATGGGGATGCCTCCCGGACTGACCTGTCCAGCGACCTCCCCGGTCAGGGTTCTCCCGACCTGGTGCAGCCTGCCATCCCAAGCGCGGATACGGGCCTCTGAACAGCCGCAGGGGATGGTGATATTAATCGCAGCTGTGCCGCCAAGCTGCCAGATGATATCAGTGCGGCGCGCGCCGTCCGTAAAGCGATACCAGTAGATGCCCGGCATATCCGGGTGATCGCCGCTGGCCACGGTCGTTTCCAACTGCATCCCGTCGAGAACATCCGTTAATGCCCGATAGGCCAGATATGCTGGCTTGCGGAGTGCTACATCGGTTATGTGCAGCGGAAAGTTGCGGCGCAGCAAGCCGTAGTGAAATTGCTCTTCGAACCGATCGAAGATCGGCTGATCATACGCCACATCAGCGGATGTATCGTCTCGGAGGTCGTACCAGAACACCTTCTCAATCGAGGGGTGCGCAAGCGCCTGAACATACATCCGTTGGAGATAGGCCGCCTGATCCGCTTCGGTCACGCCGAAGACTCCCGAAAACGACGACCAGCCGATTTCCGTCAGCCAGACAGGCTTTGACCCAAACTCCGCCATGAGCAGGTCTAACGTTTGCAACTCATCCGTAAAGCTCATGTCCGGTCCCCGGCGGTGGAGCACAGCCTCCGGCGGGCCTGGCCGGTAGGGATGCAGCGCCAGGATGTCGAACGTATGCCAGCCGCCGGCCGCGTGGAGCATCCGCAGGTAGTCCAGGCTATCGTAATCTTCCGGCGTCGGGATCGGGCCCCAGATGTCGTACAGCCCGCCGAGGACGACCGTTGCTTCAGGATCGGCCGCTTTGATCGCGGCGCGTGCGACCTTGAGGATCCGCACGAACTCATCGATAGTGTACAGACCGTGCTCGTAACCAAACCGCCGCAGGTTTGCCTCGTTCCACACTTCCCAGTGGCGGATCTGTTTTCGGTCACGGCCATACCGGGCCACGACGTTGTATACGTAATCGCCCCAGTCTTCAATCCACTCGTCTAGTGTCGGGTTCTTGCTCTTGAACCACGCCGGATTGTAGGCCAGCAGGCCAAGTACCTGGATCCCGCCCTCACGTTGGAGGCTGATCGCGGCGTCGTAGTTGTACATGCCAGCGTGGTCGCCATCCCAGCGATAGGCTCCACCCCGCTCAAGCTGAACACGCTCCCACGAGATTTCTTCACGGGCCCATTCCACCCCCGCCTCACGCATCAGGGCAACCATCGCTCGCTGTTCATCCGAGCGCACCCGGTTGCCGAGGTTACCGGCGATGCCAAAGGGACTCTGTTTGTCAATCCGCGGCACTGCCGACCGTGCATGTGTTTGGGGCACAGGCAACATTGCGGTTAACACTGCCAACAGGACTCCGACACGCACGAAGATATTGCGCAAACGCATGGTTGCTTCTCCACGATCAGGGGAGGTATAACGCGAGCTACGGGTTCGCGAAGAGCTCGACGCCCAACAGGCCGAGCAGCACATCATAGGGCGTACCGGCGTTCTCTGGATGATATTCGAAGCGGTTACGCTCGAAGTACTGCACCAGCCGACCGTTGACGATGTAGGCATCGGTGAGCGGCATGCCGTACATCGACAACCCGCCGCGCTGTTCCCAGTATGCGCGGAAGGGGGGGCACAGCATGCGTTGCGTCTCGGCGAAGCGCCGGCATTCGCGCCGCGTGCTTGCGGCAGGCGGCAAATTTTGCCAGCGGATTCCCTGCTGACGCAGCTGATCATCACCTAAGCGGCCGATTTGCACGAGGTATGGTGTTCCAGCATGTTCCGGAAAATACTCAAAACGGTTGCGCTCGAAATACTGTACGACCCGGGCTTTGCCAGTGTTCGGATCAGGCTCGATCAACTCCCCGGTGATAGGGTAGCCGAACTGCGCCAAACCGCCATTCCGCTCCCAGTATTGACGGAAAACGCCCCCTATGCCGTGGCCAGTCTCCGCGAAATACCGTGTGCTCGTGTGTCGATCGGGCCCATACTCGAGATAGATCGGTTCGCCATGTGGGGGCAGTGTCACCCGTAGATCTCCAGTATCTGAGGTCACGATGCGCGCGAGGGCACCGTTCCAATGTCGCAGGCGCGCTTCGGTGCAGGGGCAGGGAAGCGTGATGGTCGTGGGGCTGGCATTTAGATTCCAGAGCAGCTCGACGCCACGTTCATCCTTGCCGTAGCGATACCAATACACCCCGGGGAGATCAGCACGATTACCTGTCGCGAGCGTCGCTATGCGGTCGAGGCCGCCAAGCAGATTGGTCATGGTGCGATAGGCCGCAAAGGCGGGCTTGCGCAAGGTGGGGGCATCCGGATTCAGCGGATAGGTGCGGCGGATGAGCCCCATGTGCCAGTCTGGGACCGACTCGTCGAAGAGCAAGTTGTCGTATGGGGTCCAGTAGGCGAGATTGTTACGGAAGTTATACCAGAAAATTTTTTCGACGTTTGGATACTGGAGCGCAAGGGCGTACCAGCGTACCAGGTAGTAGGCCTGCTCTTCTTCGGTAATCCCGTAGGGCCCCTGGTGCGAGCCCCAGCCCGTCTCGGTGAACCAGATCGGCTTCGCACCAAAGCGCTGCATGAGCATATCAAGCTCCTGCATCTCGTCGGCGAAGTCCATAGTACGCTCGCGCCGCTGAAAACGGCCCTCCGGCGGCCCCGGGCGGTAGGCATGCAGATTTAGCACATCGAACGAATCCCAGGCACCTGCAGCACCCAGGAGCTCTAGGTAATCAAAGGTATCATGGAAGTGCTCTGGCACCTCTGACCATACGCTGGCAAGACCGCCGAGCACAATCACGGCCTGCGGATCGGCCTCCGTAATAGCCCTACGCGTCACCGACAGCAGACGCGCATAATGGTCAATGGTGTACAAGCCGTTTTCATACCCGTACATGCGCAAATTTGGCTCGTTCCAAATTTCCCAGTGCTTGATCTCGCCACGCTCACGGCCGTAGCGCGAGACTACGGCGCGCACAAACTTTTCCCAATCGCCGATCCAATCGTCAAGCGGGGCGGTCTTGCTCTTCAGCCAAGCCGGGTTGTAGGCTAAGAGACCGACAATCTGCAGGCCGGAAGTGCGCAGCCTGGTCACGGCATCATCATAGTTCAGGAAACCATAGCCGTCGCCGCCCCAACGATACGGGCCGCCACGCTGCGGCTGCAGGCGCTCCCATGAAAAATCCTCACGGTGCCACTGGACGCCTGCCTCACGCATCAGATCGACCATGGCTTTGTGCTCATCCCGCCGGACATTCACCGCTAAGTTTGCCACGACGCCAAAAGGGGACGACTGATCAAAGCGGCTAATTGGCCAGCTGGAAGCGCGAGCCGGGGGGCCGGCTGGCCGAGCAATGCTAACTAGCAGCGCAAACAACGTGATCAAGAACAGGAGACGGTGCCGTCTCATTACTGGCTCATTTCCGGTTGCTAATGGCGACAGAAGAAGCTGGCAGGACGGGGGGCTGCTAAGCTCGTAGATAGTGTACATAGATCGGTCCGGATTGTCTAGAGAGTCCGCTGCGGTGTCCTTGCCGGGTCAATATTCCTCGACTTCTCTCGTAGCTTGACCAGCTCCGCCACGACTTCGGCGGGCCCTGTCGGAGGCACATTAAGGGTATCGGTGACAGAGCGAAGCTTGTAGCACTTGACAGTAGGTGTATGGTGGACTCATCTTTTCACTACACCTGTCCTGCCCGCTCCCGCCGTCACCTCGTCAAAGCAAAACGTAGCAGTGCTGATATTCGGGATCGATGCAAACCAGTTAACCATTGCTCGTCGATCTTGAGCACAAATGGTCGCCATGAATCCGACGAATCCCCCGCTGATCTGCGAAGCCCCCGCGCCTCGCGCGGGCAGAAAGGGTGGATACCATGCCTCACTCGAGCGATCCGCTCGCGATCACGTATGGTGGTATGCTCGACACGCAGCAGCTCACGACGCTTTACGAGCTCTATTCGCAGGATGTATACCACTATTGCTACCGTCGGCTCCATGACCACCAGGCCGCAGAGGACTGTCAGCAAATGGTATTTGTCGCCCTTGTATCCAGCCTACACCACTTCGAATATCGGGGCCGAGAGCTCCTTCAGGCGTGGCTATACACCATCTCTCATAACGTTGTCGTGGATTACGTGCGGAAGGAAGCTCACCGTCCAACGGTGCCGTTGACGCCGGAGCTTCAGAGCGGCGGAGGCACAGCGAATGCGCTCTGCGAGCGTATGGTCTTGTGGCAAGCCATCGAGCAGTTGACGCCCCAACAGCGTCGCATCGTGCACTTGCGCTTCATCCTCGGTCTACCGACCGAAGACGTCGCCCGCATCACTGGGCGCAGCGAAGGTTCGGTAAAACTGCTTCAGCATCGGGCACTTCGGCGCTTACATGATTTGCTCGAAGAGTACATCGCGGAATAAAGCGCTCCGATACTTCATTCTCGTCGGCCTTTAGCGCGCGTCCGCTGCGTTCGGGTGTCCGCTCAGCGCATGGTGGCCCTGACCGTGACGCATCCGAAAAACGCATGACCGTTGTGGATGGTGGTGGCCGACACAGGCAGGGACCACGAACCGTGGTATCTGCTCACGTCAGATTGGATTGAGACGGCCGAGCAGCCAGCCGAGGGCGGCAACGTTGCCTCGGCCGGCAGTAATGGGGGAACTAATCGCCCCACAGAAAACAGGGCTGACAACATCGCGAACAATCAGTGCTTCCAGATTAACCTCACACCCCGGGATAAAAGAAGTAGGTCCCTCAATACCTCTTCCTGGCGCGGAATCCGGCTAGAACGCCGTCTGACGTGCGTGCCGCGCCCGATTGGCCGCGATATCCTCCCATGTGTACCGCTGGTAGACGGACAGCGAGGCATTGACACTAGGCCGGCTCGCCCTTGGGGAGTGATTCGATCGCGCGCGTAAGCAAGGCCGCCGCAACATTTTCGGGTTCGAGTGGTGGCTCGTCGGGCAGGATGTAGAGCCTATTGAGGCGCTCGGCCTCGGCCTTAAGTAAGCTCACTTCATCGGGTCGTAGATGCACAGTAAGTGATATAAGCTTTTCCATCGGCTGACTCCTCGCATTAAGCTGCTTCAACCCGAGAAACGCAAATAACCTTCGGATCGTTGCGCTCAGCGCGGGAGTATCTGGAAATATGGAGCCCCAGGCAGTATCTCTGCCTGGGGCTCTTCGTTCGCTTAGGGCGCTCCCGTTATGAGCTCTGCTTCGCGAGCACCATGCGGCGCGGCTCCTGCACGTGCCAATGCAGCAGGTACAGGCTTAACGCCGCGAACGGTAGCGCCGCTAGCATCAGCACCCGGTACGACGTAAACTGAGCAATAAGGCCGCCCAACAAGGGAGCTATCGCCAGAAACGGCGCCGTAATCGTTCGCGCTAGCCCAACATACGTTGGGCGTTCCTCGGCCGTGCCGAATTCCATGACGATACCAAGGTCGGCGACGATGGATGCGGCGCTTGACATGCCGACCAGGACGAACACAACGTAGGTCACCTCAACGACCGTCCCGACCACTGCCAGCAGGAGCGCCAGCATCCACAGCACCGTGCCGATCCACAGCACCAACTTGTAGCCGATGCGATCGGCGAGCGGCCCCCAGCACACATTACCGAGGGTCCCCCCGACAATCATCAACGTGGTAAAGATTGCAGCCTGAGCATCACTCAGGTTAAAGCGCGTAATTGCGGCAACGGCTAGAAAGCCGAGCGCCATTGTCCCCATATAGGCACATGCCCGGCTGAGCAGGAATGCGCGAAAGTTGTGGTCTGTCTGCAGAATCTCGCGCAGCCGAGTGATGTAGGCACGGTTGAAGCGGTTATGGGCAGCAGGGGCATCTTCGACAGCTGGCTCGCGGCTCAGGGCTAAGAAGCCCCAAGAAAGCATCAGGCTCGCCGCGCCAAAGCCGAAGCAGATCGTGAAGTTCGTTGGATAGGGATAGCGCTCCAGCACTACGGCTGCAAGCGCTGCCCCACCCAACGCGAGCACGTTACCGACGAGTTGTTGTGCGCTAAAAAAGCGCCCGCGAATCGGCAGCGGGATGATCCGGGCGATAAACTCTTGCCATGGAGCTGCGACGATACCCGAGCCGAACGCGCGTAATACTAGGAGCCCGAAGAAGACGAACAGGCTCAACAGGGACGCACTGGCTAACGTCGGCCACAGCCAGAGCAGTAGCGGAAACACGATGAACGGGATGCGCTCTATCAGTCCCAGCACGAGTACGATCCCATACTGGCGTCGACCCTGAACGTATGGCGCGATGAAGAGCTGCGGGAGAAACCAACCCATGTCAAGTATGGCTGGTATCAGGCCAATCAACAGCGGTGAGTCGGTAAGGTGGCGTACGAATACGGGTAAGATCGTCGTGGTTGACATGAAGCTGATACCGAAGAGCCACATGCCCGCATCGAGCACATTAACGATCACGTTGCGGCGTTGATCCGGCGTAGATAATTGATTCATGCTGTTACTTAGTCCATTCAGGCTAGGCTACTCATCATTTTTCACGGCAGCCCGTGGCCGCGCTGGGATGACAGCTCAGCGCGCTATAATATCACCCGCGCGGGCTATGACGAGCAGACGGGCCGTAACATCCCCAACGTTCTCACGGACTTCTTTTCCGGCCGGCTCTGGTATACGAGAACGGCCGCTACGTGCAAGGGCAGGGACTGGATTGGCCCTTTGGAATGGGGCGACCAATCAGCGGGCCCTTTTGGACGCGGGTAAAGGTGGGTGCTGTGGAGAAGGACGTGCCGGTGCAGGCCGTCGAGCGCCGCGTCCTCACGTACACCGTGGACAATCCCGAAGGCTTCATGGTCGAGATGGGCGACGTCGGCCAGCACTGCCTCCGCTGGCGCTTCCGTGCGTGAACACGGGCAGTCCTAATAGATGAAACCTGGTTCTGCTGTGGTTGAGTTGGCACCTTGAGCGACGAGGGCTTCACTTTGGCAATTTGGATCTGGGCGGAGCCCTAGCGCCGGATTGATCGTCTGTGTCAGCCGCGACCACATGGTTATAAGGCGCAGCCGACGCGGTCCCACCGCAGTGAGCGTAGAGGAGCCATTGTGGAGGCTGTGGATGAACGCATGCTCGTGGGCAAGGAGGTCAGCCGAGGTTACGTGTAGCAGCGCGGCGACCACGAGTGCCACCACACTGGCGCCAACAAATCCGCGTGTCGCGACGCTTATCAGCTACCTCCGTGGACCTCACGCCACAGGGCCAACATCACCCTATCGCACTTCAGCCGGCAATCTTCACCAGTCAGTGCGCGGAAGGGCGCGCCTGCGTCAGCACCGGGGCCACTCGAGGCCAGGCGTGCCAGGCAAACGCGGCCAGAGCCAGCACCTGCCCGAGTGCGGCAAGACCGAGGAGCGCATCGAGCCAGGCCGCCTGAAGGACGGCCCGCAGGGCCAGCAGGATCGCCGCCCCGGCGACGCCGACGTTGAGCGCCGCGAAGCACAGCCAGGCGGCAGCTGGACGACCGCGATCGCCAGTGCCGTCGCGTCGTGGCAAGATCCAGTAGGCGACGCCGAGCGACAGCTGGATCAGCCACCCGCCGATCACGAGCTGAATATGCGCTGGCAGAAACTGCCAGGCCCAGCCCAGCGTGCTCGGTGCCCCTTTTGCGCTGAGAATTAAGCCGCCGAGCAGCGCACCGAGCGCCAGGTAGATTAATGCCGCTCGGATGAAGTAGCAGCTAAGTCGCGGCATTGGCCTACCTCCCGCTGCCCTTGGCCCTCACGCGTGGCCAAACCAGTGCGGCAAACAGCCATAACGCCGCAACCTGCAGCCCGGCTGAGCCGATCAATAACCAGCGGAGTAGCGGCGTAGCCCACAGCGCACTGATTGGTTCCGCAAGCGCACGCAGCAGGAGGCCAGTGTTGAGCGTGCCGTAGCAGGCCCAGCTCAGCCATTCGGGTCCACGTGGCTGCTCCTTGGACCAGACCGGAAACATCCACAGGGCAACGCCCACGATCAATTGCGTCAGCCAGCCGATCACGATCAAATGAATCGCAGTGGGCTGGACCGCAGCGAGCAGCGGATGGAGCGGCCGTGCGAGATTGATCAACCACAGGGCGCTAAGGAGCGTGCCGCTGAAGGCATACACGAGGGCAGTCTTGATAAAGGTTCGTGTAACTGTCGGCATAGGAATACTTACGTTCTCCTTACTCTAACCAATCGGTAGTGTACGCCTGGCAGCTCGACTCGTGGTAGCGGGTCGATAACGACCCGTGGCCAAATCTTGACGCACGGCAGTACCGAACGGGAGGACAGGTACAGCGGTGCAATGGGCCGCGTTTTACAGGTCGAGAATGAGTGAATGTACGTACGAAGTGAACCACCACTGGAGCTTGCTTGCGGTCCCAGAGCCGATTGATCCGAGCGGCACCTCGGTGTTCGAGGCGCTCGGGCCGGTGCGTATCTGAGCGGGCAGCATGTCGCCCTATACGACGACGTGCTGCACCTTCGACAGTGTGGACGACCCCCACGTCGGGGAACGCGATGCTGTCTGGGGCACCCAACGCTGCAGGGGCAAAGGCGGCTGAGCTCAGTCGGGTACCACAACGGGGGGATTCCGCGGCAGGGGCAGATCAGTGTTGATCGGCCAAGATGGGCCTGGCGAAGTATTGGTCGATAACTGGACCTATCGCCTGACTGCGGGCGCGACGCAGCTTGTAGCCGACCTTACTCAACACGGCTTTCGCCTGGGAACGCGCTTCTGCCATTATGCTGTTCCTAAGCTTAGCATCACTGCGGTCCAATCACGAGCGTTGCGTATATTGACGATTGAGGGTGCGCGGCCAATCGCGGCACGCGCATCCGACCCGGAGCATAACGCGGGTGACCGGCGGCTTGCATCATCTCGGCTTCTGTCAGTGAGAGAACAAGGCCAAGGCGTCGGATATACCACACTTTTTTGCGTCACGCGTGGTCATGCGTATCCTTTTGTCATGGTTGCCAAGCCTCGTCTTCCCCTGAGCACAACTGGGCCGTTCCATACAAACGCGCGCGGATTGCAAATATCCAAGAGCGACTATTGCGTCACTTGGCGGCTACTTTTTGCATACGTCGACGAGCACACCTCCCGCTAGAAACGCTTGCACGAGTGGGCACAACGAGGGGTGGCACTGTCAGAAGTCGCTCGCGATGCCGACAAACAAAGACGGCAGCCGCCAACATCCAGTGTCCGATAGGGTCATGGGCCGCTCGGGAGGATTGGTGCAAGCCGTGGTCATTCACAATGAATTTGAGCAGCATCGCGGTGAAATACAAGAGTAGTACCAATCAACACCATGGAGCTCAATTGACCAACAAGTAGCCGAAAAGGCTGTTCATGAGCGCAAATATGTCCAACTGCAACCAAGAGCCGTTTTGGCTGCAGAGCCCTTCTGGTTTCGCCACTCGTTTCCAGCGTTTTCAGCCCGTCACCTACTCGCCAACAACTGATATGCGCCAAAGCCAAGGGCTCCGACGCCGCACACGCCAAGCAGCACGAGCAGCACTTTCACCGCAGGAGACGAGCGATCCCATACTCCTTTTGCCCATCCCGCAACCGCGCGACCCTTGAGCTCAACCCAATCGAGGGCACCAGCAACAGGCGCAAACTCACCGCCGAGGAGGCCAAGGCCCAGAAAAGTAATGATCCAGCCAGGACCGGGTGCTGGCACCAGGAACAATCCGCCCAAGGCGATGGCGAGCCCAAGCGCGACGATGACCACTGATCCTGTCGTCCAGTGTCCATGCTCAATTCCTTGTCGTCGATTATAGCGATCCTGAAACCGATGCCCTGGATCACTGTCTTTGAACGCCTGCCACGTCTGTTTGGCACGCTGAATCATGCACGTATTCTCCCTCCATTGCGTTGCAGCGCTAGGCCTGTGTCACGCGCTCCTACTCACTGTGGACGAGCAGGAGCGCGTGACGGGAAAGCGGGTGGCCACCTCCGCGAGTAGGACGCCACGCTCACGAGGCGCGGTCCTAACCATGGCCAAGTGCGTATGCAGCTGGACGAGCCATCCAGCTCGTCCAGCCTATCCCCCTCACCGCATTTAATCGCAGCCGGAAGTCAGCGCTGCGCTCGATTCGCCTATCAGGACTCGAGCCTCCGCACGAGCAAATCCTCGAACTTATGAACGTCGACCTTTAGAGCAACTTGAGCACTAGCGGGCACCTCCTCGGTCGGCATTCTAACGAGGGTAGCGCCCGCCGTATGCAGTCCTCCCAGCTCGACATCCACATGCAGCGGCCGCAGCTCCACGAGCTCAGGCTCAAACACTACGGCGACAGCTAGCGGGTCGTGGACAAAGGTACTGCCCTCCGAGTGGTAGCGGGGATACAGCTCTACCTGGCGCGCAACTGCCTCATGGAAGGGCGTGCCCCCGGCACGAATACGCGAGACGCCTTCTCGGTAAATCTGCACCTCGGTTGTAACATCCAGCGGAACAAGCGTGGTCGGGGCGCCGGCCGAGAGCACGACATGCGCGGCCTCAGGATCGCAGCGGATGTTGTGCTCAGCATAGGGCAGCTCGAGGTGCTCGGGGCCACGCACGACACCGCCCATGATTGTGAGGCCGGCAAGGTTGCGTGCCAGGCGCGGCTCCTTCAGGAAGGCCAGGGCAACATTGGTAAGCGGCCCGACGGCTATAAGATGAATCTCACCCGGGTTGTCCATGATCGTCCGGACGAGAAAATCCACAGCATGCTCCGTCGACGGCGCGAGCGCTTCATCACCGGGCTCCAGCAGCCCTTGCCCCTCGTGGCCGGCCCAGTACACCGGTCGGAGCCCTAGCAGCGGAGCTTCGGCACCCTTCAGAACGGGCACATCCACGTGACCCGCCAGATGCAGGAGCTTGAGCACCATGCGGGCTCGTAGGAGCACATCGCCATAAACGCACGTAACGCCCTCGAGCTTGAGCTCCGGCGACTTCAGCATGAGCGCCAGCGCCAGACAGTCATCAACGTCTGTACCGATATCAGTATCAAGGATGGCCCGAATGGTCATGGGTGGTATCCTCCACAGAACTTAATTGCCAACAGCCTCATACACAGCATCGCTGGCTGTTCAAGCTACGACAGGCGCCCTGCCTTTACGTCCTGCTGCAGGGATTGCAGCCATAGGGATGAGCCGAGGGATAAGGTGACGATCGACAAGCTAGCCGGGACTGTATCATGCGCGGAATTCGCGGGTTACCAACATACATCTTCCGTGAGGTGAATGTGTCGGCCACTTGGTCGATGCTCCACAACCATCTCGCAGCCGACGCTCAGCGGAATAAACCGATAGCGATACGCCTCAACCTGTGCGCTGTCCCAGCCCCACGCCACTAGCCGCACATACATGGTGCCGTCGATTGGGAACTCGAGCTCATCTAACGAGATTTCATGCACGAACGATCTGTCCTCGTCCTGGTTGAGCTCCGGTCCGGACCAGTCGAGGGCACAGCGTGGTACACGCGTCGTGAGCACGACAACCTCTGGCGGGAGCTGAATGTCGAGCGGCGCCAGCGCGTCGGTGGATGCCCACTTGAAGGCGGCAGGAGCGGCCGTGACCTGCAGATCGCAGCCACGAGTGGATGGGCTAAAGGTGAAGGTGTACAGACCGCCAAAATCCCCGACGTATGGCTCAGCCTCGCCCAGTGCCGGCAGCTCGGTTATCGTCATCCACCCGCCCTGTTGACCAAGACGTGTGACGTCGGCCTCACCTGTCCGTGCGAGGTGTCCCGCGATCAAGTGGTGATTGACCGACTGCTGCCACGGGCGAATCTGCGCGGTCGCATCATGCGGCACCATAAAGACCATGCTGTTCCATTGATTGTGCCGCGCGCTCGTCACTATCCTATCTCCAGCCACTCGTACATGCACAGAAGATCAAAACAACAGGCGCCGTGTCCCAATCACGGAGTCAACCGTAACCTTTAGCCCCAATCCGTGCCGGTATATTAGCAGACAACGCACCTGCGGATGGCGGAGCGCACTCGCAAGCCGACGAGTTTTTCAGGGCAAGCTTATGGGTCTACCTGCCATGGGTGAGGCGGTAATACCGACGGGCATGGTGTGAATCGGCAACCACGCCGTTATACCATGCCGGTCCGTGCTTACCGTCCGCCACTGCTGACGCCTTTCCCAAACGTTCCTCTACCACCGTCGACATGGACTTTGTCGGCGGCGCCCCGCTGTGCCCTTTTCGCCACGAGGCCAGTGGCCGACACACCGGAGACTAGAGACCGCGGCCGTCATTATGCCCTTCGTCCAGCGGCTCGACTCCGCCCGTGATAGCCGACGACGTGGTAGTCCTTGTTCCGGCCCAAGAATTCGTCAACCTTTCTCATCGCCGCCGCAATTTTGTTGTTCGCGCTGATGAATTGAGCGTCGACGGCGCGGAACTCCTTTTCGGAGATGGCGCCATCCTCGCGCGCCCGTTCAACCTCTTGATGACGCAGCTGTATCGGTGCACGAGCACGTTCGGCGGCCTCGACCGCTTCGACTAACCGTTCGAACTCTACCTGCACCCGCGGATCCTCATAGTGGATCCCGTTATATTTTGAGTACAGTGCCATGGTATCCTCCTTGATCTGCTATCGCCTTAACCCTTGCTCACCGAGCTAAGCCTCGCCTAGCGCTGACTACAGACATGGCCGGGGCGGTGCCAGTGGCAAGTACTCGACTATGCGGCCGCATGGACCATCTTCGCCTGTGGGAGCTCAACAATGCGCCACTCCGTCGTGCGTTGCCGCAGATCGCCGCCGCTGATCTCTTCGCGCTCCTTCAGCTCCGCCGCAAGCTCATCGATCAGTGTACGTTGTCGGCGTATGAGCTCACGGGCACGGTCATAATTGCGCTCGATAATCGTTCGAACTTCTGCATCGATCGCTTGAGCCGTACGTTCACTCCAGATGCGCCCGTTCATCAGCGCCGGCATCACCGCTCCAGACTGCTCCTGTTCAACAAAAGCGACTGGACCCAGCGGGCTCATCCCGAACTCCGTTACCATGCGCCGGGCGAGTGCCGTCGCCTGTTGCAAATCGTTCTGCGCACCGGTTGAAATTTCGCCGTACACAACCTCTTCCGCGGCACGCCCACCGAGCATGACTGCCAGTCGATCATTCAGCTCGGCTTCGGTGTATAGGTAACGATCCTGCAGCGGAAGCTGCATCGTCACTCCTAGCGCCGCGACGCCGCGCGCCACAATCGACACTTTGTGAACCGGATCGGCATGGGGCAGCAGGGTCGCCACAAGTGCGTGGCCGAGCTCATGATACGCCACGCGGTCACGCTCCACATCGGTGAGCACCCGACTCTTGCGCTCCAGCCCGGCCATTACGCGATCGATCGCATCTTCTAGCTCGCGCATCCCAACCTCGTCTTTACCCCGCCGTGCGGCCAGCAGCGCTGCCTCATTGATCACATTGGCCAGCTCCGCTCCTGCAAATCCGACCGTCCGCGCCGCGATAATATGAAGGTCGGCGTCCGGCGCAAGTCTGACGCCGTTCGCATGCACCCGCAGCACCGCTTCGCGGCCACGCATATCCGGCCGATCGATCATGATCTGTCGGTCGAACCGCCCAGGACGGAGCAGCGCCGGATCAAGCACCTCTGGCCGGTTGGTCGCCGCCATGATGATCACGCCTTTCTGCCCATCGAAGCCGTCCATCTCGACCAGCAGTTGGTTGAGCGTTTGTTCGCGCTCCTCATGCGTTGAGATCGCAGTCGCACTGGCGCGTTGGCGTCCGATCGTATCGATTTCGTCGATAAAGACGATGCACGGCGCTTTTTTCTTGGCCTGCTCAAACAAATCCCGCACGCGTGAAGCGCCCACGCCAACGAACATTTCGACAAACTCGCTGCCGCTCAGGCTAAAGAAGGGCACCCTGGCCTCGCCCGCTGTGGCCTTCGCCAGCAGCGTCTTGCCGGTACCGGGCGGCCCAACCAGCAGCACGCCTTTCGGAATCCGGCCGCCGAGCCGCTGGTACTTGCTGGGCTCGCGCAGGAAGTCCACGATTTCGCGCAGCTCCGCGACTGCTTCATCCTGGCCGGCTACGTCGGCGAAGGTAACATTCACATCACCCTGATCGTAGATTTTGGCTCGATTGCGCCCAAGCGAGAGCGCTTGCGTCTGCGCGGGAAAGCGTGACAGCGCGAAACCCCACAGACCAAAGATCAGCAGCAGGGGCAGCAGCCAGCTGAGGAGCGAGCCCCAACTGCCTGGCTCCCACATGCCGGCGAATTCTGCGCCCGACGCACGCAGTTGAGCAAGCAGCGCGCTATCGTCGATACCGGGTAATCGCGTGCTGACAAACGGCTGTTCCTGCCCCTCTTCCAGCCAAATCACCGAACGCTCGCTCAGCTGCACCTCGGCAACCCGCCGGGCGTCCAGTGCGCGCACGAATCCGCTATATGGAACTTCGCGGGGTCCGCCGCCCACGATGAACAGCTCGAAGAGAAAAAAGGCGACCAGACTGATCGCAAAGTACATTAACGAGAAACGTATGATGCGCTGCCAAGGCATACGGCCACCTCCACACCTCCATACCGCCGGATCGAGCGCATGTACGCAGCATCCCACGCAATATCGTGTGAGACTGGATGTGCTCCTAGCGTATGTTGCGGCTCCGGCGGGCTCAGCACTCCTTGCATGTCCGCGAGACTGGTTGTGCTCGCAAGGGAATGGTGCCCCGTCCAGTCGCGGCACTAGAAGTATCTTGTTCGGACGATATAAGAAGGTCGTTAGAAAGATGTTGGACCCACGTTAGAGATGATTGAGGGTCTATGCACTTCATAAGCATCGACCCCGACCACACCTGGTTGGCCGGGGTCACTTCTGCTTTAACTACAGCATAACCTCTAGGCGGG
>JADDQE010000102.1 GCA_016781525.1 bacterium
AATCCCGCTGCCAATCCATAAGAGTCGGTGGGCCATGTATTACGCCGATATCGAAACCTTCATGCACCCAGAAGACTTTAATATCAAGCAGTCTACGGTAGCTGGCATCCTTGACAGCTGCCGGCCAAAGAAGGTGGTTGATATTGGCTGCAATCGTGGTGGCTATTCGATCTTAGCAGCTCACGCTGGCGCGAAAGTTACGGCGTTTGATACGGATGAAGACAGTATTGCGTTGTTGTACGAGCTAGCTCGTGATAAGCAGCTTGCAATCTTGCCGCTGGTTATGGATTTTCTGAGTCCCTCACCGGCGTGCGGTTGGCGCGCACTGCAATACGCGCCAGCTCCACAGCGGTTTCGTTTGGAGATGGCGTTGGCGTTGGCCTTGGTGCACCACTTAGCGATTACGCAGCGGCAGACATTCGAGCGAATTGTGCTTGCACTCGCCGATTACGCCGACAAATGGTTGCTGACGGAGTTTGTGCCGTTGGACGATCCGCGCTCACGTGAGATCATGGCGACACACCAGCGGGATATGAGCTGGTACACAATTGAAGGCTTCATAGACGCGCTCAAGTCGGTGTTCGGCCGTGTCGAAACCTACCCCTCATTTCCGGAAGGACGAACGCTGATTTTATGTACGCGGTAGGCAATGGGCGCGAGCGGGTCGGTAAGTATTTCTGGTGGTTTGCGTTCTTCATCGTGATCGGGCTTATATCTGCGGTTCTCGGATCGCAACCCGTTATCGCGGCGTATCGAATAGCTCCACTGGACGTCGCCGCAATGTACGGCCTCGTCTGCCTAGTGGGTATGGTAGGGGCGTTATGGCTGGCCTTGCTGCTAGCACGCCTCGAAACACTTGCCATACGCCGTCAGTCCCTCCCGCTGCAGAAGCTACCGCGCGCCATAATCTTTGTCTGCTTCGTAGCAATGTGGAGCAGTCTGTTTCTACGGATCCTGGTCGTCAACGGTGTGACTAGGCCGTTCGTCGATTCACTGGAATACTATCGGGTCGGCGTAGCTGCTGTTGGAATAGGACTCTTTCTCCGATTTCCTTTACAACTCGGTCGATGGGTCGATCAGATGGTTCAACCCCTCCGTATTGTAGGGATCGTGAGTATCATCGCTGGTGTTGGCTTCACAGGCTATTTGTTTGCCGAGCCGTTCGGTCGTCATGCCAATCCCTCCATTACCCGCTCCGTACCAGAAACGCCAATGCCCCATGTCGTCATCATCGTGCTTGATACACTAACGAGCCGTGACATGTCGGTGTATGGGTACCATCTACCCACAACACCAAATTTAGACCAACTGAGCAAAACCTGGACCGTCTTCGAAAACGCTCACGCCGGCGCAACCGGTACTATTGCGGTGCAGCCAACGATTTTGACCGGGCGTTATCCTATCCTCGAGGATTGGCCGCGGTATGGTGACCTTGCACGGCAAGCCGAGGGGGTGCTAAGCCTGCCGTCGATTCTACGCTCGTTCGGGTACACCACGGTCTATGGCATGGGTGGGGGCTGGTCACCAAGTACGTACCATTTCCATTCGGGCTTTGACCGCATCCTTGGCGGTGGGTTTTCTGAGGTTGCCAGTCCTCATAGTGTTGTCCACAGATTCCCTGGGCGTGATTGGCTCAACTTAACTGTGTGGAACCCCGTACTTATCGTCGATGGCCTGGTTTCAGGCTATGGAGCACTAAGTGGCTCGACAAAGTCATATTCCGAGCCAATGTACGATACGGCCGCACAGGTGCTACAGTCCCATGCTACCTCGCAAACACCTAAGCCCTTCTTCATGTATCTCCATATGAACCGGCCGCATCCGCCGTTCCTAGGCGACGAGTTTCTTGGGAGGCTTTTACCCGTTGATGCTGGACTCACAACGCTTGGGGAGCAGGTGCCACTCCTCAGACATCCGAACAGTGGGGAACAGCAGGCCGACATCGATCGCTTGCGCCTTCGCTACAATGAGAATATTCTGAAAGCTGATCAGCAAGTCGGAAGCCTGATCAAGCGGATGCAGCAGCTTGGAGTCTACGATCAATCGGTAATTATCATTACGTCAGATCATGGGATAAGCTTTGCTGCGGGAAATCAAGGCTACTACACCGAAAGATTAACCGCGTCAGAACACAACGTACCGTTGCTTGTTAAATTCCCTGGACAGATTGAGGGACGGCGGGTCGACGCCGCGGTAAGCCTGGTCGATATTCTGCCGACAGTGCTTGATGTTGTTGGGGTCACTTACCCGCGTGATTGGATTGATGGACAGTCATTGGAGCCTACCAAGCTCGATCCGGAGCGGACTGTATTCGTCAACGGAATTGACTTCTCAGTGACGTACGATATGCAGGCCGATACGGTTGCTGCAATTAATGGCCCGATTAAGCTTCTGCAGCGAGGAGGCCAGCACTACCTCTACGATCTGAAGAATGACCAGGATGAGCATGTTAACTTGGCACGCGAGAAACCGGCAGAGTGTTTACGGCAGCAGCTGGGGGCTTTCCTCGCGCGACGCGACGTTACCACGACTAGCAAAACGTTTCCCTCAGAGCCTTTGCCTTCGAGCGTATGTTCTGCTGGTGACCCCACGGCTAATGTAAAGTCAGCGTCGAAATAACCGGCGGTCGAAGGACGCTACCATAAAAGAAAGGTTGGAAGGCGGCAAGTTTGACAATGACAGCTTTGGTGGTAATGCCACACAACGTTGTATAGCGTCGCTAGGACGTGCGGCGCTTGCCCCACCTGTGCTAGTACTACTTTTCGGTGCAAAACCCATTTCGCGCATTACAAAGCGATCTTCTTCGTCATCACTGTCAATCGGTTGTAGCTGGCGTCGCGAACTACACTGCGGCCAGTGCGATCTGGCGTAAGTTGTGGCTGATCACGCCCCACCCGACCCAGTGTTCCATCCCGTCCGACCCGTGATACCGACAACGGTCGAGCTTGTGCCGCCGTTTGAGCACACTGATCCGCCCTTCAATCCCGGTGCGCCATCGTCGGCCGCGCCGAAACCACCGCTGCTGCTCATCCGCCTGGCGGACGTGCGATCGTGGGCCAAACTGCGGCAGCACTACCCGCTTCACCCCACGCTCCTGGGCCGCGCGTTCCGCGGCGCGCGACCACACCTTGCGATCTCCCGCCACCAGGTGAGGTGGGTGGCTGAACTGCGCCATATGCTGGTCAAGGCTTGGGGCCAGCTGCTTGGCATCGAAGGGATTCCCCTCCAGGACTGCATACTGACTGACAATCCCACCCTCAACTTCGCCGAGCCACACCACCCGGCCAAACTCGACGGTGTGCCCCAGCTTCCCTTTGCGAATGATCGCTGTTTCCGGTTCGAAGATGCTGACCAGTTTCTCGCCGGCAGGGACTGACTGGCCGTCGAGCACACGACGTCGGGTTTGCCGGATCACCTGCTCGACGCGCGGAAGGACCTGTTCCAGGGTCCTGGCGAGCCGCTTCGCGTGGTCGGTGCTGTGCGCATGGAGGCGCTGGGCCACCTGCGTTGCCTGGTCCAGCACCTGTTCCGTGAGACGGATAAGCTGCTAATAGTCCGCTTTGAGCTGCTCGACTGCCTGTTCGCCCCACTGTCGACTGGTCGCAATCAGGCGGTGCATGACCTGGCGCACGCTACGCGCTGGTTGCGGAAGATGGTCTGGGCTTGCCGAGTGGCTGGCTGCAGCACCTGCTTGGCCCGTTGGATTGCGCGGGTTAGGACCCGCACCCCGTCACCGAGGAGGGTGCTGTCGGCCGGAAAGTGGATATTGGTGGCAACGACGGTGCTATCGACGCGCAGTGACCTTGCGCTGACGCGCGAGGTCGACGACGTGGTCCAGCACCTGGTGCAAGGTGGCGGGTTGGATCAGGTTGGCCCAGCGCAGGAGGGTGGTGTCGTCGGGGACGCGGTGGGCGTACACGCGGCAGAATTGGCGCAACACCAAGCTATCACTGACCCACTGCTCGGTCTGTTCGTAGCTCCAGCCATACAGATGTTTGACAACGAGCATCCGCAGGATGACCTCCACGGGTGTCGAGGGGCGGCCGTCGCTCAGCGTCCGAGGAAAGCGGCGGGCGAGATCGGCTTTGACCGCCTGAAACAGGGTATCGTTGTCGAGCAGGGTATCCAGGTGCATCAGGATCCGATCGGTGCGCATCCCCAGCGCGGGCACGAGATCGAACAGATTGATCGGGTCGTAACCATCGTGGAGCATCGGCTACCTCCAACCACCGGGACATCGCTCAGTGTTGAAGACAGCAACCCTGACTCCGCGGCTCCTGGGCTACGTTTTGCACCGAAAAGTAGTACTATCTTAATCACACCAAAATAGAATACCGAGCGCAGCTACGGTAACGAGGCGATGCGTAGCTGGTGTAACCTTTTGGGGTCCAGTGCGAACAATGACGGGCCGCATATCGTTCCTTGGAGCGAAAGAAAACCTATCGTCGGTTGGGGATAGCCACTAACAGTTCTGGAGTCCGCTCCCATGAAGGTGACGGTAGTAGCCAGTGCGGTAGAGACGAGGTTGACCGGAACGTTCGTGGGACTCCGTCGCCATGTCTGTTTGATATGAAGCACGTGCTAAAGGGCGCCAAGCACTATTTCTGCTAGCGCCTGTAGCCCGAGGATGACCTTCTTGGGCAGTACAAACGAGCAACTGTCCTGGTCCTACGTCTTAGGCCCCCTCCAGCGTGACTCGGATCCGCCCACGCACAGCTTCCAGCGCCACGACCCGCTGGGCTTGCTCGATCGGCTTCAGCTGTGGTGCGGCGCCGCGCCATTGCCAGCACCTCAACAATGTGCCGATCGCCTTGATACCATCGATCTTGCGGATCTTTTTGCCTTCTTGATACGTGCGGCCCATGTAGGAGATCGGGACCTCGTACACGCGGTAGCCAAGGCGCAGTACCTTCGCCGCAATTTCAGGCTCGATCCGGAAATCGTTACTGCGGAGGTGCAGGCTACGCATAATGTCCGTGCGCATGACCTTGTAGCACGTCTCCATGTCCGAGATCCAGGCATTGTAGAGAAAGTTTGTCAAAAAGGTCAGAAACTTGTTTCCGACGGCATTCCAGAAGTACATGCCGGTGTGGCGCCCGGCGAAGCGCGAGCCGAAGACGACGTCGACCTTGCCTTCGATAATCGGTCGTACCAGCTCGTAATAATCGTTGGGGTCGTATTCGAGGTCGGCGTCCTGGATGATCACAATGTCGCCCCGTGCCCAGTGTAGGCCCGTCCGGATTGCCTCGCCCTTGCCGCCGTTGCGTGGCTGCCGTATGACCCGCACAGTTGGATCTATCGCCGCAATGCGTTGCAGTATCTCGAAGGTGCGATCCCGCGAGTGATCGTCGACCACGATGATCTCTTTGTCGATGGTAACAGCCCGTACCTGGTCGAGGATCGCCTCTACCGTCGCCTCTTCGTTGAAGCATGGCATGATGATCGATAACAGCGTCATAGCTTTCCCGGTGATAATGGAGGCTGGTATTTGTGTCTCTAAATCCTCGACTGACTCCGTCTTCCTCGGCTAGGTTGGGCCAATCGTGTGATTAACCCTTAGACGGTTCCACACTCGTGGAGTCCATGGTGTATCGCGAGCGACATGGCGCTATGAGGAGGCAGGGCAACCATAATCGCGACAGACATAGTATAATGTAATTATCATTCACGTACAGCGGGTCCCCAATGATGCCTTCATTTAGCCTAGATGCCAGTGGACCCAATCGCCCGCAGAGCTGCCTGATTACTTGTCGCAAGTCGAGCGTATCCTCTTGGCATCAGGAACGGTTCTTCACTTGTCGAGGGACCGCAAAGTCTAGGTGATCGAAACGAGCGGGCGGGCTGTACACAAGAAGACGGCTTTTAGGCATGCGGATCGATCATTTGGGTAGTGGTTCAGATGATACTGCTGGGCGGGGAGCACATTTGATTGTAATAGGCAACGACCATCCGCACCCGAGTTTCATGCAGGGCCGTTGATCGGCTGAACGACAGGGTCTTGCGAACCAGATTGGCACACCATTGGCGCAGGGTATTGTTGAACCGTTCAATATGATTCGTTTCACCAACCGCTTTCGGGACCGGCCGATGCCGTTTGGACGGCAACACCGCGGGATAGACCTCATACTCATCCGTGTACAGAATGGCCCTTTTGCGATAGTCCGCCGGAAGGGAGCGCCACAGCGCCCGACCCGTTTCGGCCGAGCGGTCACCAAAGGCGAGCCCAACGATCGTGCGGGTTTGGCGCTCTAACGCCACTCAAATCCACACTTTCGTGTGCTTGGCGGCAACGAAGGACCACACTTCATCCAGTTCCAAAATGGGCCGTTCCAGCGAGGGGGTTATGGTGGTGCCGACCGGCGCGACGTGCTTTTTTTCAAATAGCGAATAATCGTATTCCGGCTCAAGCCGGTCGTCCGAGCAATCCCACGTTGCGATACCCGCTCATAATGTAGGTGCTCGGCCAGGGCGAGCTGTTGGGCGCGTTCCTGCGCCGCGTGTTCGGTTGTGGTATGCACCCCACACGCCTTGCAGTGATATTTCTGGCGTCCCGTGGTCGTGCGCCCATTCTTTTTGACCGCGGAACTGCCACACTTCTTACAGGATAACGATGACATAGCACTCAGCTTTCCCGATAAATCTTAGCAGTACGAATTATACCACTACTATCATTTGGGTCTAGGTCTATGCGGGACCATTTGGTGTGTGGACGACAGCCAGCAAAGCAATGGTTTGAAAGTGACCGTTGGCTGAATGGATGGAAGCAGGCTCAGCTACCAATAGGCGGCTAGCACCCGGAGCTTTATTCCATTTTCCAGCTGCATTATGGTGTCACCCCTTTCGTACACCTCCAGTCATGGGCCCTGTCGGCAGTCGTTAGATTTCATTGTGATGTCTTAGCTGAAGTAGCTTCACGCAGCCCAACTGCGCTTATGAATGCGCTATATCTGCGACCGCGCTGTATGTGCCGGACGAGTGCCGGAATCCAATGTCAAGTTACAAACGCCAATGACGACGCGCTCCCATTCAGCCGTCTACAACAGTGATGGCCGGAGTAAAGGAACCGCAACTGTGACGACCATTATAGGACGCAACCCGATTGCTGCTCTCCGCCGTGTCCAAGCTCCAGCGAAGGGCACGCTCTTGATTGCCCTGATCTTCACGGGGCTCGTCGTGCTCTGGGAAATTGTCGTGTTTCGTGTCGACTATGTTCGAACGTTCACCGGGATACTCAGCCAAACGTATCGGGTTTGGGAAGCCGATATGATCGCGCAGCTTGTGCTTATTGCAATGTGCATAATGGCACTGGCAGTGATTTATGTCCATGTAGCTCTGACATCCGGTCGCCTCGTTCGCCTGGCCGCATTTCTCATCTTTGCCTTTGCTATGGTGTATGAATATGGATATATGAATACGCTTGAGCGATTTTCGAATGCAGAAGATGTGGTAATGGCGCTGACTTTCGCCGACGTCCATTTGTTGCAAGATGTTACCTTGTCGTATTTTAACGTCACGGCTCTTCCTCCTATTATTCTATTTGCACTTCTCCTATACGTAGTTCGTCCTCAGCGGCGAAATAAGCCGTATGTCTTCTTGATGACTCTCGTGCTTGTCGTTCTTGTTAATACACAGGCCTATCGGGTTTGGTACATTGCCGCGGAGAACTATTCTCCGTTTGGGCTAAGCAACTTTTTTCGGACTGTAACCTTCGCTTCATGGAAGCTCGTGCAGTCACGGCATGAGCGGCGGGAGCCAATTCACTATCAGTCGCAGCAACGTCCTACGAATAACATTGTATTTGTGATCGACGAGTCGATCCGAGATGACCATCTCAGCGTCAACGGGTACGAGCGGTCGACGACCCCATACTTGGAAGAGCTGCAGCAGCGTGGGATGCTATACAACTGGGGCGAGGCCAGTGCCGGCGCTACGAACAGCTGGCAGGCGAATGCGCTGCTATTGACCGGCTTGAATGCACTGCCGGATCGCGATGGGCTGGTGAAACGAACACCAACTCTCTACCAGTACGCCAAGGCCATGGGCTATACGACGTACTACTTCGACGCAGGCTCGTCGTATTTTTGGAATGGTACGTTTGATGATCTGCAGTACATCGATCATCGGCTAAGTGATCGGCATTTTATTGCTGGTCCGCTGTTCGACATGGATATGCTCGCGGCGCGACATATTCGGCAAATTGTGTCAGAGTCAACCGGGAACTTCATCGTCTTAAATAAGCGCGGTGTACATTTCTACTACAACCGAGCGTTTCCAGAAACCGCTCCCACCTGGTCACCGATCATGACGGATCCGCGATATGAGCCGGACGTCCATGACAAAATCGTCAATTCGTACGACAGTGGCATTCGTTATAACCTGGAGGCGTTCTTTCGTGTTCTGGTCGACGATGCTGAGCTACCGAAAGATACGGTGATCGTTTATACCTCCGATCACGGGCAGACGCTGGCCGAAGAAGGCGCTACATGGTCACACGGGAATGTCCATCGGAGTGAGGCGCGTGTTCCGCTGCTGCTGATCAGCGGCGAGCGTCTTGAGGTGGACACGGCATATAAAGCGAGCCATAGCAATCTCTTTGCGACACTGCTGGACTTGATGGAATTTCCCGTGTCGGAGCGCACATACCCATACGCGTTGTCCTTGCTCCAAGCACAAGCCGATGACTCGCGGCCCCGGACGTACGCCTATGGTGCGATCGATGGTAAGGGCGCCGGCGGCATCGGCCAATTCGATTTCCCTGCGCTACCGTCCCCGTAGCGCATGGGCTAGGACGCGAGGAAAAGCTGCACACAGCCGAAGACGCACTACGAGAGGCTGGCTTTCCCCCTGGCGATCCATTGCTTGGGTGGGAGGTATGGCGCCTGACAGCTGTGCTCAAGGGGCTACGTCCGAGTGGGCGTTCGGCGCGGCCAAGAACAGAACGTATGGCGTTTGGAGGATGGAGCGGCCAGTCTGCGCGTCGAGCCCGCAGGCTGGTGGCGCGTGCGACGGCGGCACGTGGAAGAATAAGGTTGTTGCTGATCCAGTGTCGTGGTCGTGTCCTCGTCATAAGCGCGCAATACGTGAGCGAGATTGGGTTGCCTATCTATTCCTTGGGCACCTTAGCGTACACTTCTACGCTTGCGGTGTGGTCTAGCCGAGGTTGCCACCGCCACTGCCTCTTCGGCAGCGCGTTCCGCTGCAATCTCGGCCAGAAAGCGGCGGATCTGATAGGCGGACGTCGCCATCGCGACGAGGCCTACTACCAGGAACACGATCCCAAGCGGTAGCGAGCGAGACCCTGCGGCACGCATATCGGCCATGTAGTCTGCCCGGCTGCCGCCATACAGAAACTCGGCCTTGACCGCTCCACCCGGCATGACGTGTCCAATCACGAGGACCGGGCTGTCGACCTGATACCCCCGTACCTGTACCGCACCTTTCGTAGCTGTCGGCTCCGCAAGTATTTTTGTGACCGGCGTGCTGTCAAAGACATAGTCGTGGTTGGCAATACGCACGTCCCCGTCGGCCAGTGTTATCCATAAGGGAGGCGTGGCACGTGCCACCTCGACCCATGCCTGGAGATGATCGCCGTCGAAGGCCTCATCGCGGTACTGCTCATGCACGTAGGCAACAAAGTCCTCGAAGCTCGCTTGGTTGCGGGAGCTGATGCGTCCTTCCAACAAGACTTCACGATCCGGTGCGCTCGCGACAAGGGCTGCTGCACTGCTTGGCCTAAGCTGCTCCGCCCGTTCGAGACGGCGCGCATACGCTGGTGTATCGAGGATGAGAAAGATGCCGATCAGCCCGCTCGCCACCGCCACGGAGACGAGCACGATCGGGTTCAGGATGACGTTGCGCACCAGATAGCCAAGTAGCTGTTTCATATCTTTGGTTCATTGGCGGGCTTAGGATGACCGAAGCTTCACCGCTTATGCAGGTACACTTTTCTCGGAGCGACGCGGCGCAAACGCCCCGTGGATTGAGGCAGCACCCGCGTCTGGCCGGGCTACGATACCGCTATCTGATGCGCCGGGTCGTCGTCGTGCCGCTCCAGCCTGCGCCGGCCTAGCTCAACTAGGGCCTTCTCTGTTGACAGGAAGCAGCAGTTGCGCGCGACCTCTCAATTGTAGCGCCGCACGCTTGGACGGAAAGGGCCAGAGGGCGAGCCGGCGAGGTAGACTTTCGGCGCAGACGTCAAGCGCTTCATCCAGCACCTATGGGTTGACGTGGATCGTCTAGCCTGCTGCTCCTTTAGCCCGCTGCTCCTTCCTCATGAGGGTGGTCGTCTCCTCGGCATCGTGTGCGATCCGGCCGTGCTCCAGCGATCACACGCCGGCGTGCCCCCAGTAGCGCAGGTCCAGCCATTGCCGAATCGTCTCCGCTGCGGCA
>JADDQE010000208.1 GCA_016781525.1 bacterium
TTCGACCGCTACTTGTTCTGTCGATGACTTTGCATTAGCCCTGGGAAAACCGCCGAAACGCTTGACAGAGCGGTGGCTTGCCACTAAACTACCGCAGATTCAGGTCGAACCCCACAGGAGCTAAGCTTTTCATGTTCGTTTCCAATTTGCGGCGCGTGCCGCTGCTGCTGATGGCACTAATCGCCCTCGCCGCGTGTGGCACCCCCAAAGTTGCCCTCAACGGTCGAGTAATCGACAAGTACACCAACCAGCCGGTCAAGGATGCAACGCTCAAGTTCGGCGAGCAGACGCCGATTACCACCACCTCCGATGGAAGCTACACGACACTCGCCTGGAGCCCGAAAGATACGGTGGCTGTCACAGCGCCAGGCTACGAGTCGA
The DNA here is from genome assembly GCA_016781525.1 of bacterium. Classification (GTDB taxonomy): domain Bacteria; phylum Chloroflexota; class Chloroflexia; order Chloroflexales; family Kallotenuaceae; genus LB3-1. The sequence continues at coordinate 382 of JADDQE010000208.1, forward strand.
CAACTGTCAATCTGGCCGAGCGTCCTGAGCTAGCCGCGACACAGGCGCAAACTGTCACGCTGGAAACCGTGCTCCGGCCGAACACACTCGAAGGTGTGATCAAAGATGCCTATAGCGGAGAGCCGGTCGCCGGCGCCCAGGTCTTCGTGTCGGAAACGGTTAGCGCGACGACGACAGCCGACGGCTCGTACACATTAACCAACGTGCCCGAGGCGTATCAGATCGCGGTAACGGCGCCCGACTATGCCGAGGCACGTGCAGACATTAACCAAACCACCGCGCAGGATTTGACTTTGCAGCCGAATGTGGTGCGCGGTGTTGTCAAGGATAAGTACAGCGGCAAGGGTATCGCCGGCGTTGAAGTGACGGCGGGTGATGCGACGGCGACGACCGGCCCCGACGGTGCTTACGAGCTCCAGGATGTGACCGAGGATGTAGAAGTTAGCTTCAAGGCTGCCGGCTACGACCAGATAGTCCAGCCTTTGCCGAAGGCGACGACGCTGGATGCGACCCTACGGCCGAACGTTATCGCTGGTACCGTGGTCGACGAGGTGGATGGAAAGCCACTAGCCGAGGTTACCGTGATTGCCACTCCGACAATTACGGGCACCGACGTCGCCTACACCCGGACGGACAACCAGGGCCATTATACTCTGGAGAATGTGCCCGAAGGCGCCTACATCAAGGCGCTGCTGCCCGGGTACCGCCGTGGCGAGACACAGGTAACCGAAGGTGGGTTGGCGTCCGAGTTGAAGCTTGAGCCGTTCGAGGCAAAGGCGCTGTACATCAAGGCGAACGTCGCCGCCAATGGCATGGACACGGTCAACGAATACTACGATGTGGTGGACCAGACCGAACTCAACGCCGTGGTCCTCGACATCAAGTCTGATAACCTCGCGGACGTTGGCTTCATCTATTATCAGTCGCAAGTGCCCGAGGTCGTCGAGGCAGAAACGTCGGCGGACTACATGCCGATTCGAGCGATGCTCGCCGAGGCGAAGAAGCGGAATATCTACACCATCGCGCGCATTCACATTTTTGCCCACGACAACGCGCTGCTTGAAAAGCATCCCGATTGGTACGTCCAGAAGAATGGCAAGCCATGGTTTGCAGATTTCGGCATCGCCTGGTTGGACACCTACGACGAGCGCGTTTGGAACTACAACATTAAGCTGGCGGTCGAGGCCGCGCAGCTTGGCTTTGACGAGATTCAGTTCGACTACATTCGCTTCCCGTCGGATGGCAAACTTGAAGGCGCCGTGTTCAAAGGGCCGCGTGATTGGCGCAATAATCCCGACGAGATGTACAACACGGTCGGACGCTTTATGGAGCGAGCGCAGCGTGCGATCAACGGCGCGGGCGCGTACTTCGGTGTCGACGTGTTTGGATATGTGGCCTGGAAGCCCCAAGCGAATATCGGCCAGAATTTACAGGTTATGGGTAAATATGCCGACTATGTCTACCCGATGGTTTATCCGTCACACTTCGTGCCGGGCGAGCTTGGGTTTGATGTGCCAGGTGAGCATCCTTTTGAGCTGGTCGATAAGTCGATGCAGCTGGTTAAAAAGCAGCTTGTGGGCGATGCCAGCCGCGCTAAAGTCCGTCCGTGGCTGCAGGACTTCACTCTGATTTGGGTCAAGCCGATCACCCGGTACGGCCCGCGCGAAGTTCGGCTCCAGATCGACGCGGCCGAGAAGAATCGCGAGAATGGTGTTGCGGGCTGGGCGCTATGGGACTCGGATAACGATTACGAGGCCGACGCGCTTAAGCCGGAGTAGCCAGCTCCCATCTGCCTGTCGCGCGCTTTATTGCCGATTTTGGATTGGAAACCCCCAGCCAAAATCGGCAATTTTTCAACATCTGGGCCACCGCTGCTCCAGATGTAGGAGGAGTTTACACAATGGCGACTCCGCGTTCCAAGATCAGTTACCTTGTAGCCGTGCTGCTGGTTGTGTTGATGCCACTCGCCGCGGCGGCCCTGCCGAGCCGGCAAACGGCGCCTCCGATCCAAAGTGGAGCTTGGACACATAGCGAGGTTAATGATTGGCTGCCCGGCAGCTTCGTCAATACCTACGTGGAAGGCAGTGTTATCCGGCTGCAAGCAGGTCAGACCAGTGGTGAATATCTTTCTGCTCCGCTGCAAGCGCCATTCGGCTTCAATGCAGGGGTTGTTGAGTGGGCGGCCGCAGTTGGTCCCGATCAGGGTCTTTCGATTGAGGTCCGGTCAAGCGCTGACGGGCAGGCATGGGATGACTGGCGCGCAGCCCAGCCGGTAGCGCACCGTGGAGGCTGGATCTCGCAGGTCTTTGTGTTTCGTCTCTTCACGAGCTATCTCCAGTATCGGATAAGCTTCACGGCGCAATCAGGCTCACCCGAGCTCGACTTGATCAAGCTGACCTACATAAGCTCGACAGCCGGCCCAAGCTTACCGGAGATCGTTGGGCGGGTGCCGCTCTCTGGCCCAGCCACGCTGACGCCGGCTCCGGAGGCAATCGCACGCGCAGAGTGGGCTGGAGCCGAGCCCGCGACCAAGATCGAGCGTCAAAAGCCACAAGCGGTTGAGCTGGTTCAGGTGCTTGCACCAGTCGACGATCCGAACCCGCTTGCGACTCTACGTGCTCTACGTTGGACAGGTCAAACGTTGTTCGGCCGAGCCGAGCTACCCTACCATTATTTGATCGACGGACAAGGTAATATTTTTGAAGGACGGGGGAGTGTCACCCAACGCATCCAAGGGACCAAGGCTGGTACGGTGCGGATCGCTGTGCTGGCCAACGCCGAAGCGGAGGGCGTGAGTGAAGCGGCGCAGGCACGCCTGATCGCAGTGCTGGCATGGCTAGTGGATAGCTATGGTATCCAGCCCCAGGCAATGGAAGCTGCTCCGGACGCACCACAGCGCCTCAAAGAGCTTGCCGCCGAGCTTCGACCTGCCATCTCACAAGCGGTCGTACGTACGCGAACTCTCTTTGCCGAGGGGCGTACCGCGGAAGCGACCGAGCGAGTCGCGCTCTTTAATCCCGGCCCGAGTGAAGCTAGGGCAACGCTGGCCGCCTATACGGCCAACGGCGAGGAGCGGCGCTCGGTGGTCGTGCCGCCGGGGCAGCGCGTCGACGTCACGCTCAACGGTACGTTGCCCGAGACGACAATTCTCGGCTTGGAGATCCAGGCGGATGGTCCGGTGCTGGCCGAACGTAGCTTGATCGTTGGGCGAGAGCTGTTGGGTAGCCTCGGGGCGACCGAGCCGGCCCGGGCGTGGTACTTCGGCGAGGGCACGACGGTTACGAACACTACCACGCTGCTTCAGGTGCTCAACCCGCAGCGCCAAGCGGTTGCTGCCGCGCTGACCATCTTCCCCGAAGGTGCCGCACCCGTGACGCATGCTGCTACTCTTGCCGGACGCAGTCGAACAACGCTCAGCTTAAACGAGCTTGTGCCTGATGCGCAGTTTGGCTTCAAGTTGGTCACCTCGCAGCCCGTTGTCGCCGAGCGCTTCGTGCAGCTCGAAACTGGGGCGGCGCATCTTGCGACTGGCGTGTCGGAGCTGAGCCGGAACTGGTACTTTGCCGAAGGCTCGACTACCGAAGGCTTTACGACGACGCTGCATGTGATTAACCCATGGGCTCAGCAGGTTGCGGTATCGCTGCAAATCATGAGCGAGGACGGGACATCGCTGCGGCGCCGGTACGCGATCCCAGCGCAATCGCCATTTACGCTTACGCTTAATGATGTAGTGCCGGCGCTCCCATTCGCGATGCATCTGCAGGCGGAACGCCCAGTAGCGGCTGAGCGCGTGGTCCGGTTCGACGGAGGTGTTGGAGCGACCGCTACCAGCGGTGCAGTGGCACCTGCTACGCGCTGGACCTTTGTGGAGGGCTCCACCGCCATTCCTGCCGAACAGTTCTTATTGGTTGCCAATCCCAATCGAGGCGCTGTTACGCTTGATGTCAACTATATCCTAGCCGATGGACGTCAGGAACGGCGTCAGCATACGGTGCCCTCAATGGCGCGGCTTACAATCTCCGTGAACGCGGATGTTCCCAACCAGCCAATCGTGACGACGATTGTGACGGCGACACGTCCGGTAGTCGCCGAGCGCTCAATCTTTGTGTCTGGGGCCGAGGGGCGCGGCGGTGAGACAAGCCTGGGAGTGCCCGGGAAGTAGCATCCGCAGAGCTAAGCGCTGTGCCCTTAAAAGCAGAGAAGGGTGAGCCGGGAACCGAAGCCGTATCGTCAACGGGCGGTCCCGGCTCACTTAGTGTCTTAGGCCTATAGCAGGCCGCGTCCAAGCTCCGCAAAGATCATGAGCTTGATGATGCGTCCGGCAAATGTCGCCGAGAAGAAGATCCAGTAGCGGATGCCAAGCGAGCCCGCGGTCAGGCCTGCAACATCGAAAAAGGGATTGGGTGGGGCGCTGAGCAGGAAGAGCACTAGCCACGACCGCAGCGTGGAGCGAAGCTGTCGCTTCAGCCACCGCCCGAATGCAGTATCTTCGATAACTGCCCGGCCTGCCCGCCCGACGGCAAACGCCGTTGTCTCGCCAATCGTAGAACCGGCGGCGCCGACGATGGCAATGCCCACCGCATCGTTCATGACGCGTGCAAGCTGCGCAATAACCGTGGGGTAGGGCACCGGCACCACGACGGATGCGTTCGCTAAGGCCGTGATAGCGAAGGCGGCGATATAGCCCAGGAAACCATAGCCACGCAAGCCCTCAATCCAGGTAGATGGGATTGCCAGCACCAGTAGGTTGAGGCCCAGGGCCGCAACGAGCAGGAGCGTAATCCGTAGAACCTTGACGCGCCGCCTCACACGGGTTGCTGGCGTGACGGTTGTCGAGTGTGTCGTTTCGTCGAGCATCGATGCATTATACCTGTATCGAATGAGCGAGTTCCAAGGCTAGACGGTAGCGCGAGGCGTGCCGCGAGCTCACATAAGATCAGCGAGCGGGCTGGTATCTCTGAGGCACAGGCCCGCCAAGCAGTGGAGACGGTCGTCGGATTTGCACAGACGCGATTGCCAGCACCGTTCGGCGCTCAGCTCGAGGCTCTGTTGGGCGACGGCTCAGCAACTCCCGGCGTGAGCAGTGACATCACCGGCCACTTGAACAAGCTTGGCGGCTTGTTCGGATCGTGCGAGTAGTTCAAAGCGAAGAGAGCGAGAGGTAACGGACGGGCGTTGGCTCGTCCGTTTTTGTTGCTGCGATCTTGTCGCGCATGGTCGGCTCGGATATAATCGCGGCCGAAACGAAGATGGTAAAGGAGCGACATATGTCGGACATAATGCGGATCGAACGCGACTCGATGGGGGAGATGCAGGTGCCGTCCGATGCGCTGTACGGAGCACAGACGCAGCGTGCCGTGCTTAACTTTCCGATTTCAAATCTCCGCTTTCCACGCTCATTTATCGCGGCGATGGGCTTGATCAAGAAGGCCGCAGCCGAAGTAAACCTGGAGCTTGGCGAGCTTGACGAGCGCCGCGGCCAAGCGATCATTCAAGCCGCGGAAGAGGTGATCCGCGGGGAGCTTGACGCGCAGTTTGTGCTCGATATCTTCCAAACGGGATCCGGTACCAGCACCAACATGAACACGAACGAGGTTATAGCAAGCCGGGCCTCGCAGATTCTTGGCGCCGATCTCGCATCGAAAGAGGTGCATCCGAACGATCATGTCAACATGGGGCAAAGCTCAAACGATGTTATCCCAACGGCGATGCATGTTGCAGCACGCGTGGCAATTGAGAAGGAGCTAATCCCGGCGATTGAGCGCCTCCGCGACGCGCTTCAAGCGAAGGCGGCCGACTTCGACGACGTGATCAAGAGCGGACGGACGCACTTAATGGATGCAACGCCAGTCCGCCTAGGGCAGGAGTTTGGTGGCTATGCCACCCAGCTGGCGCACGGCATCCGCCGGCTCCGCGAGGCGTCCGAAGATTTGGCAGAGCTAGCGCTGGGTGGCACCGCTGTCGGTACTGGCACCAATCAGCTGCCCGAGTTTTCGCAGAGCGCGATCCGGCGCATTTCGCAGTACACCGGGGTGCAGTTCCGCGAGGCCGACAACCACTTTGAGGCGCAGGGCGCTAAGGATGGGTACGTGTACGCGTCGGGCGCACTCAATACGCTGGCCACCTCCTTGATGAAGATCGCGAACGATATTCGCTGGCTAGCTTCCGGCCCAACGTCGGGTCTAGCCGAGATCAGCCTACCCGCAGTGCAGCCGGGCTCGTCGATCATGCCCGGTAAGGTCAATCCGGTGATGAGTGAGGCGGTGATGATGGTGGCGGCGCAGGTGATGGGCAACCATGTGACGGTGACCATCGGCGGCCAGCACGGCAACTTTGAGCTGAATGTCATGATGCCGGTCATGGCCCACAACCTCCTCGAGTCGATCACGCTGCTTACCACGGTCAGCGATGCCTTCCGGACCAAGGCCGTCGAAGGCATAACGGCGAACCGGAAGCGAGCACAGGAGCTACTTGAGCGCAATCCCGCAATTGCGACCGCACTTAACAAGAGCATCGGTTACGACGAGGCGGCCAAGGTCGCGAAGGAGTCGGCGACAAGCGGCCGGTCTGTGCGCGATGTGGTCAAGGAGCGCGGCCTCCTGACCGAGGAGCAGCTCGACTCGATTCTGAATGTGCGTGACATGACCGAGCCAGGGATTCCAGGACGCTAGACCAATCGGAACAGAGAAGCATCAGGGCAGGCCATTCGGTCTGCCCGGTTTGCGGTCAATGGGAGGATGCCTGTGCTGAAGTAGGCCGTCTAGCTGCAGCAGCTCACGGCAATGTATAGCTGGCAACTCGCAGCTCGAGCTCGGCGTGGTCAGGGTCGTCCTTAAACAAGAAGGCTCCTTCCTCTGACTCTCCCGGCGATAAAAAGTCGATCTGTTGCTCGCCAGCCGTGATAACCTCGCCGCCGCGGCGTAACTCAGCCACGACTTGTACCGTGCCGACGGTTTCGCCACCTGAGTTACTCACTTTGAAGTGCACGAGGTATTGCTCGCCAGCACGCTCGGCCTGGCCCACCCGTTGGACCTCCAACATTGCCGGTGATGACGGTAGGGCCCGCCAATCATAGATAATTAACCCAAGCACGCCGAGCAGGACCAATGTCGCGACGCCGAACGTCACCCACTCCGCGAACGTGCGCTCGCGCTCCTGCTGTTTCTCATTCGGTCGGCCCGTTGTCGCTGCACCTGTCATACTGCAAGACGTCCCGCTGCTCCACCGACAGTTGCCGGCAGACCAAGCAGAATTGTGTAGCTGAGCCACATGTGCCAAGGATCGCTTGCGCTCAGCTGTTGAAAAAACCAGAGCATACCAAGCGCCATCACTAGCGAGACCAGGTAGGAGGCGATCGTTTCGCTGAGCGGTTGCTGGAAAATACCGCGCTGCTGCTTCCGGCTCTGCTGGTCCGCAAATTCGGCAACGAAGACGATCGCGTAGGAAATGAGCAAGGACGTTAAGCTGATTGCCAACAGCCAGGGTGGTGAGACCGCAGCCGCGAGCATTGGAATTTCATCGGTCGGGGCGATATTGAAGGCGATAAAGATCGCACCGATCACCGTCGCACCGATATCGGCTAGCGTAGCGTTGAGCTTGCCGATATCCGGTTGCTGCCCGACCGGGGCTTGTGTACCAGCTCCCTGGCTATCGTCGCTCCTCGCGCTGAGAATCTGGTTGGCAACGGCCACGCCTAGGGAAAACGGGATGCTCTCGAAAATTATCTTGCCGAGCGCCTCTCCGATGCCGCTCTCCCATCTAACTTCACGCAGTAGTATCAAGACGACGGTTGTGCAGATGATCCCGATGGCGAGTGCTTCGACGGCATCCATCGCGGCGTCGACCAATTGAATGCCCTGTGCGCGGCGGAAGCCAGCGGTGCGGTTCAGCAACACGAGGGTCACAAAGGTCGCCACGAGGGCAATGAGCATGCGGAGGGGGCTGGCGGTCGAGCCGATCCACCAAACTTCCATCGTATAAAGCAGGGGGATGCCGAACAAAAAGCCTCCTGAAGCGCCGCGGATCACATCCTTGAGCTCGCGCTGCCACTGATTTGACACCTGCGCCGTACCCTTGTGCATGGGGTTTCCTTGATTGCAGAGCTACAGATACAGCATGGTCATGCATAAATTGGTCCAAGACCACGTGGTATGTTGGGCGCAATTAGGGCGGAGAAGCGCGGGCCAAACGCCGCTTAACGCACATGAGCCATCCCATCAGTGGGGATGGCTCATGCTTCGCGCAGGGGCTGGTTACGAAGTCTGTTCAGCCAAGAATGAATCGACTGCTGTGCGCTGCTCGTGCGTGATACGCTCATGCTGCACAAGAATATCGAGCAGATCGCGGAGCTTGTAGACACTGTGGACCGTTATGTTCTGTGCGGCCAGCTCCTCGCGACCGCCGCTTTCGCGGTCGATCAGGACGACTACTTCCTTGACATGCAGTCCTGCGTCGACCAGCGGCTTAATCGCCGTAACCTTGCTACTGCCGCTCGAGATAAGGTCGTCCAGCACGACGACTGTCTCGCCCGGGTGATACCAGCCCTCGATTGCCCGACGAGTACCATACTCTTTGGCCTCTTTGCGCGGATAAATCAGGGGCGTCCGGGTTTGGAGCGCTACTGCCGTACCGAGTGGCAGACCAGCGTACGGGATTGCCGCCAGTCGATCAAAGATTAAGTCAGCGAGAATCTTGCCGTATTCGGCGGCTGCCAGGCCGAGGCCCTGCGGGTTGCTGACGAGTAGCCGGAGATCGACATAAATCGGGGACTGAACCCCGGACTGCAGCGTAAAGTTGCCGAACTGGATCGCCTGGAGGTCGTGAAGCGCGAGCGCGAGGCTCACTTTGTTCGGATCGTTGGTTGCTCGCCGCGTTTGCCGCCGATCACGCGCCGTCTCGTCACGCTTACGTGCACGAGCAGCCTCAATCTGATCACGCAGGTGCATGGCGGCTTCCCGCGGATCGTCTGCGTAATAAACGGCACGCGACGCGTTCACGACGACACCGCTACCGTCGCTGCGCAGCGCGTTCTCGAGCGCCAGATCGAGGTTCCCACCTTGGGCCCCCACACCCGGCAGTAAAATCCATTGGTCGGGCGCGAGGCGCCGGATACAGCAGAGCTCGTCAGGATAGGTTGCGCCTGCAACCAATCCGACGTTGCCGCGCTCATTCCAGCCGGCGCATTGTTCAGCAACCCGTTCATACAGAGGTCGCCCGTTGCCGTCCAGCATTTGGAAGTCTTGAGCACCGGCATTGGATGTCAGACACAGGACGAAGACCCCGCGCTCTGCATAGCGGACAAAGGGCTCAACGGCGTCCCAGCCCATGTAGGGGTTGACCGTGATGGCATCCGCGCCCATACGCTCAAAAGCGGCACACGCGTAGTTAACGGCGCTGGAGCCTATGTCACCACGTTTCGCATCTAAAATCACCGGAACGCCCGCTTGGTGGGCGTAGATAATCGTGTCGTACAGGGTGGACCACCCGTGGCCGCCGAGCGATTCGTAGAACGCCGCGTTGGGCTTGAACGCGCACACAAGGTCGGACGTGAGATCGATGATGTGGCGGTTGTAGGCGAGAACAGGGTCAGCGAAGTCGAGGCACCAATCTGGCAACCGTTTCGGCTCTGGGTCGAGGCCAATGCAGAGCAAAGAGTTGTTGCGGGTACTCGCTTCCTGCAAACGCTGGAAGAAGTGCATACAGGCTTCCTTCGGTCGAGCGCTAATGTCCTCCACACTGAGGACTTATACCAACTGTTGGCATTATACCGAACGGGAGCGAGTTTGGGGAGCCTCGGGACGCGGGACGAGGGGTGAGGGGTGAGGGACGAGGGGTGAGGGACGAGGGGTGAGGGACGAGGGACGAGGGGTGAGGGCACGCTTTTTTTCTAGCGCCTAGCTCCTCGCCCCTAGCCGCTCACAACTAGCCGCTAGCTAGATTGTGGTGCGAAAAGAGCCCTGGTGCGTTAGGATGT
>JADDQE010000088.1 GCA_016781525.1 bacterium
CTCTACCTTTGCTTTACATCCTCGTGGTGTTCTGCTATAGTGACCTTACGGCAGCACCCTCTCCCCCTGCTGCGCCGAGGTTCGAACCCTCCGAGGAGACGCTATGGGCGCCACGATTTTAGTGCTTGAAGACGATCAAACATTACAAGATTTACTTTGTGAAGTTTTACAAGATGAGGGTTATCGTGTTGTTGCGGCAGATACACTGCCGGCCTTGCTAAAGGCGGTGCCCCAGCAGGCCGACCTGCTGATCACGGATCTGCTTGTCGACTTTCAGCCGGTTGGGATCCAAGCCATTGCGGATGTACGACGTGCGACCCGACCCAATTTGCCGGCACTGATTTGTACGGCCGCTCAGCAACAAATGGATCACCTACGGCCGGAAATCGCGCGCCTCGGCGCACGTATCCTCCATAAGCCCTTTACGCTTGACGAGCTGGTCAGCTCGGTCAGCAGAGCGCTCGAGCCAAGTGAAAGTATCGAGGTCGGTGCAGCGCACAACGAGCTCTCTTCGGCCGACGGCCAGCTTCCGCCAAGCGCGCTGCGGACGACCTTCGCCTGATATGCGTGGACGTCGCGCGCCCACGCTACGACGCACGTCGCAGCACGCGCTGCATCAGTCGGCGATCTTCATCCTGGATCACGCCCAGCAGTATCAGTAGCCCCCAGAAGGCGAAAGGTGCCAGGGCGACCGCCAGGAGCACATGCACCTGCATCACCGCCAGCATTGCCAGCCCCATCCCTAGAGCAGCACAGATCGGTCGCCATGCCATTTGCCAGAGCGGTACAGGATTAAGCACTGAGCGCAGAACCCACCACAAGGGCACGAACAACACCACCTCTGATAGAACAGTAGCCGCTGCCGCAGCGTTGATACCGTAGACCCGCACAAAGGCCAGATTGAAAACCAGGTTGAAAGCCGCTGCAAGACCAAAGGCCCACGTGATGATCTTTGGTCGATCAAGGGCGATCAGGACATACTGGGTCACGCCGTTAACATAGCTCAGCGGCAGATACCAGATCAACAGCTGTAGCGCGGGGGCCCCCAGCGCAACATACTCCGCACCATACACAAGAATGAGCCAGGGTGCAAGCACCGTTACTCCAACCGCAATCGGCAGTGCCAGCAGCAGTAGTAGCCGCGTGAGGTAGCTGTACGCGCGCGTCAGCCCGATACGATCTTCGACAGCTTGGCGTGCGAACAGGGGAAAGATCGCGTTGATCACGATCGGCGGCAGAATTTGGGTAAGGTTGATGTACTTATACGCTGCATCGTATGCCGGCAGCTGATCCGCCTGGAACGCCCGGATAATTGTTAGGTCAAAGCGAAAGAAGACGGCCAGGAGCAGGCTATTGAGCATGAGCGGCCATCCCGCCCGCAACATCCGTAGCGCAAGCGCCCAGTCAAAGTGCAGCCTAGGCCAGCCCCACGCACGTACATACAGACGGACGAAGATCACGCTACTCGCCATCGTGGCCAGCAGTGCCGCGACGGCGACGCCCACGATGCCAAACCCCAGCACCAGCGCAGCGATCTTCAGCAGGGCGCTCACAATATTGGTCAGCAGCTGCACGACCGCTGGAACAATCGGACGCTCGGTGGCAAGGAACAACGCAGTGATCGCAGCGCCAAAGGTTCCAGGGAGGACTGTGCTACCCAGGATCAGCAGCAACACCACACCTTCGCGATCGACGCCATAGGGGATGAGCCCGGCTCCGTGGAGCATATTGTACGTCTGAGCAACCAGCAAGCTCGCGGGGATAACAAAAGCGGCAAAGATCAACCGAAGCGTGAGCGACGTGCCGAAGACGCGCTCCGTCGCGTCAGGCGCACGCGCAACCTCCCGCGTGAGATAAATATTGAGCCCCCACTCCGCAATCGTCGCAAGCAGCATCGTGGTTACAAAGGCCGCAAAGACGAAGTTCGCGATCACCGGTTCGTCAAACACACGATAGAGCACGATGCCAAAAACAAGGTCGATCGCGCGCACACAGAGCTGAATCCCAAGTGGCACAGCACTGTTGTGCAGTAAACGAACCACATAGTCGTCGTTACGGGCGCTGCGTCGTCGACTGGCAAGCATCAGCCCCCCCACAACCATCAGCGCTAGTATCAGGAGTGCAACACAGAAGACGGCTAGCGCTAGCGCGAGTCGTGGTGAGATTGAGCCTTGGGAGATCGTCATCGCGCGGTGGCTAGCCCAGGTACTTGCCGACGATCAGCTCAAGCCGGGCCCGTGTCTCGGCTGGGATATGCTCGCGCGCGGTCATGATGGCATGCTGCAGCGCGGTGCCGCAGCCACACGCTGGCTCGTCTCGGAGAAGCGGTATCAGCGCCGCGATCACACCCTGCGCCGTGACAACATTGCGTTTGAGCACTTGCACCACCGCCTCTACCGTAACGCTGTCATGCTCCGGATGCCACACGTCGTAGTCGGTGACCAACGCGAGGGTTGCGTAGCATAGCTCAGCCTCACGGGCCAACTTTGCCTCAGGCAGCGCCGTCATACCAATCAGATCGAAGCCATTGCGTCGATGTAGCTCCGACTCAGCGCGGGTCGAGAACTGCGGGCCTTCCATTACACACAGCGTTCCGCTCTCGACCACAGGCTGCCCCACGCCTCGAATCGCAGAGCAGAGTGCGGCCCGTACCTCAGGGCAGAATGGGTTATCAAAGGCAACATGCCCGACGATGCCCGCGCCGAAAAAGGTAAATGGGCGGACCCCTTTGGTCCGGTCCACCAGCTGATCGGGGACGACCATCTGGCCTGGCGGCAAATCTTCGCGCAGGCTGCCGACGGCGCTTATGGAGATAAGCCTGCGCACGCCAAGCTTTTTAAAGGCATAGATGTTCGCCTGACTCGGCACCTCGCTCGGCAGCAGGCGGTGGCCGCGGCCGTGACGCGGCAGGAAGGCCACTCGCTGATGTGCCAGCGTACCAATCAGGAAGGAATCACTCGGCGAGCCAAACGGGGTGTCAACGCTAAACTCTTCGGCCTCGGTGACCCCGGGCATATCATAGAGCCCGCTCCCACCAATAATTCCAATCGTGGCACGCGACATGCATTTCTCCTGGGCAGACGACGTAAGCAATGATGGCGCAAGTATACCACGGGGTGCTGAGTACTCAGGTGAGTACAACAGAATTCACACCGGTCATTCGCTCCCTGGCACACTTTATGCCATACTATGGTTCAGCGTCAGAACAAAAGCAACAGCTACGAGATGTAGCTCAAGGGAGGACAACATGGGCATTCTTGCATGGTTGATCTTCGGTGGATTGGTCGGTTGGGTTGCCAGCAAGATCATGGGCACCGACGCACAGCAGGGCATTCTGCTCAACATCGTCGTCGGCATCGTCGGCGCGCTGCTCGGCGGCTTCCTGGCCGACCTGCTTGGCCTCGGCACTCCAGGCTTTGCCTTCTTCGACCTGTGGAGCTGGATCCTGGCCATCGTCGGCGCGTGTCTCCTGTTGTTCCTGGTCGGCATGGTCACCGGCGGACGGCGCCGCGTTCGCTAGCAGGTCCAAAGTGGCGTGGGCGCGTGTCAACCACGCGCCGCCCGTCTCGTTCCAAATGTAGCGTCAACGTACTAGGGAGGAACTTATGGGCATTCTTGCATGGTTGATTTTCGGCGGATTGGTTGGTTGGGTTGCCAGCAAGATCATGGGCACCGACGCACAGCAGGGCATTCTGCTCAACATCGTCGTCGGCATCGTCGGCGCGCTGCTCGGCGGCTTCCTGGCCGACCTGCTTGGCCTCGGCACTCCAGGCTTTGCCTTCTTCGACCTGTGGAGCTGGATCCTGGCCATCGTCGGCGCGTGTCTCCTGTTGTTCCTGGTCGGCATGGTCACCGGCGGACGGCGCCGCGTCTAACTCACTGCTTGGTCGGGCCGCTTGCACTGCGTGAGCGGCCACAGATACAGATATTCTCGAGTGGCAGCTGCCTCTCACATCAAGGTAATCTAACTCGGAGGCGATGAATATGGATCCAGTTGGACTCATTATTTGGCTGATCGTTGGTGGTATCGTGGGCTGGCTAGCCAGCATGCTGATGCGCACCGATGCACAGCAGGGCCTGTTACTTAACATCGTTGTCGGTATCGTCGGCGCGTTCCTAGGCGGACTGCTCTTCAGTCGTTTCTTCGGCGAAGGCACGATCAACAACAACCCGCTTGACCTCGGCTCGATCTTGGTCTCGTTGCTTGGCGCGATTGTGCTGCTCGCTATCGTGAACCTGTTCCGCCGCGGCACGGTTCGCTAGCTCAACGTTAGGTACCGGCGCAGCGTCCCTCGGTGAGGGACGCTGCTTTGTTATGTCTGCCTCGAAAGCAATATGCTACAATGTCAGCAGCTACGGCGGTGTTCATCTCAACGGCGTTGGTAATGTAGGTGTACGCCCGCTTTGGACTGCCAGTGCACGACACGCTATCAGCGTAGGTGGGGAAAGAAATCCACTGATCCCATAAGCGAGCCGCTAAAGCCATACCATGTCCATCGACTCAGACCGCCAACTTGATGTGCTGTACCAGCTTGGTCAGCTCCTGCTCGCCCCACAGCCGTTGCAGCACCGTTTGACGATGGTGCTGAAGCAGCTGCACACTGTGCTGCCTTTTACAGCCGCGCGGGTCGTAGTATTGGATGAGCAGCAGCCTTGGAGCTTAGCCGTTCCGGCGCCACATCAAGCGAACAAGGGTGCTGGTCGTGCAGCGGAGAGTTTGTGGCCGGCAGGATGTACAGCCCAGGTCCTCCGTAGTCGCTCACTTGCTCCCGAGCGAAACGGCAATTCATCTCGTCCTGCACCGGTCGTGCAGGAGCTCGACGCCGAACACGCATACCTTGGATGGCCAATCGGTTGGCGACAACGAGTGTATGGTGCGCTCGAGCTCGTAGTCCCCTGTCAACTACTTCGCGGCGATATTTGGGCGTTGATCCATGCTTTGGTGCCGCTCTTTGCTTCAGCACTGAGCCAAACACAGGCTGGAAATAATGCAGCTACCGCCACCCTGCTTGCGCCGGCCGAGCAACAGGAGCTCGATGCCTTCGTCAACCAGCTTCAGGCGCCGCTGCTACTCCAGCCCCTACTTGCGCATTTACTCCGCTGGTCGCTCGATCATTCCGGAGCGGCTCAAGGCTCGATCCATCTAGCTGAGGCCAACGGACATGGTCTGCATCTGCTCGCTTTCGAGCTTCCCGTACAGCATTCCGCGCTACCAGGGGATGGTCTCGCACTGGTGCAAAGCAAACGCAGCCACGACCTAGCCAAGATTGCACTCGCGAATGGGCGGGCAATGGTCCGCCAAACCGAACATGATGTTCAGTTCGCGGCACCAATTCTGTACGATGGCCAGCTGCTTGGCGTGGTAGCGCTAGAGGGTGCGGATTTAGCACCGCCCGCGCTCTTGTTTGTCCAGCGGCTCGCCGAGCTGGCAGGACCTGCACTGCTCCGAGCCCAGTTTTACCAACAGTTAGCGGACGCAAGAACACATTTGCAGCAGGTCTTCGACGAGCTACCAACCGGGCTCGCACTTACCAATTCAGATGGTAGCTTGCTACGAGCAAACCCTGCCTGGTGGCGCCTGTGGGGTATTGATCAAAACGCTGTTGACGATATTAAGCTTGTGCCGTGGGATATTCTCCCCCGGATTCTCACACGCCTGCCTGATCCGCTGGCGTTTTCGGAGCTCTTCACGCGAGAAGCATCGGCACTTAACGAAGCGGTAATCGTACTGCAAAATCCGTGGCAGGAGCTCCGGCTTGTCTTCATGCCGGTCCGCGACACGCTGGGCTTACAGGCCGGCTTCCTGCTGGCAATCGATGACGTCACGCGTGAGCGTGAGGTCGACCGGCTCAAGTCCGAGTTCGTGTCGGTCGTCTCACATGAGCTGCGCACACCGCTTACGTCGATTTTAGGCTATACGGAGCTACTTCTAGCACGTGACTTCGAGCCCGCCGAGCGGAAAGAGTTTATCCATACGGTGCACAAGGAGGCGGACCACCTCTCGAATCTGGTCGAGGATTTGCTCAACGTGTCACGGCTTGACGCGGGTAAGATCAAGCTGGAGCGGTGGGTGATGGCCCTGCCCAAGCTCGTCCGCGAGCTTGTCGCACAGCTCAACAAAGAGCTTGATGTCGAGCGCCACCGGTTACTGCTGGATGTTTCCGATAGCTTACCGCCAATTTATGCGGATCGTGATCGTGTACGCCAGATCTTGAGCAATCTACTGTCGAACGCAATCAAGTACTCGCCGGAGGGTGGAGAGGTCGTGCTGCATGCATCGGTGTTGCACCGGCCGCCGCCGTCTGCACCATCGTTACCGCATGAGCCCTCGCTGTTAATTAGCGTGAGCGACCGCGGCATTGGCATCCCCCAACACGAGCTAACTCGGATTTTCGAGCGTTTTTACCGCGTCGACAATTCCAACACGCGGCGCATCGGCGGCACCGGGCTTGGGCTGGCCATCACGCGGGCGCTGGTCGAGCTCAACGGCGGGCGCATTTGGGCCGATAGTGTTACAGGCGAGGGCAGTACCTTTTATGTCACTCTGCCCCTGGCGACAGAGATGTTGCGGACTCGTCGGTAGCAGGTCACGGACAACCTGAGATCGAGCAGATCGGGGTTCCCAGTCATTGTGCAGGCGCCTGGCAGATGCCGTGCGCCTCCATTGTGCCACCCACAAAATCCTTAACTCGCCGCGACTCCACCTCGATAAGTACTGTAGCCACGCCTTGTCTTGACCTTCCACTCAGCTGGCCGGTGTACAGTCCTGGTCCAGGAGTAACAAAACGAAAACAAATGCAGCATCTCTTATCCAGCTATGCTCGCCTTATTCGTAATCCGCGGTATTTTCCGCTCTGGCTTGCGCAATTGTTCTCGAGCTTGGACGATACACTGCACTACATTTGAAACAAGCTACACCATCGTCGGACGTACAGAGCAAGCAAGCTAGAGTTATGGGTCCTAGGGCCTATGCAGGTGTACAGCCTTTTTGTTATCATTAGCGCCGGAATGTATACGGGAGCGCAGTCATGGCAGTCGTTTCGGGCAGCAATTTAAGCAAATATTACGGCGCCGACCTGATTTTTAGCGGCGTTAACTTTACGATCAACCGCGGTGACAAAGTCGCGCTCGTTGGCATTAACGGCGCGGGCAAGACTACCCTGTTAAAGATGCTCGCCGGCGTCGACGAGCCCTCCGCTGGGGCCATTAGCATCGCCCGCGGGACACAGGTTAGCTACCTTGCCCAGGAGGCACAGTTCTCGGGTGATCGGACTCTCTTGGAAGAGGCACGGCACGCCTTCGCACACCTGCACGCTATGGAGGCCGAGATCCGCGTCCTCGAAACGCAGATTGCCGATACTGACCACCCTGAGTGGGAGGCGCGCATGGAGCGCTACGGCGACCTCCAGGCTCGCTTCGAGCACGCGGGCGGTTATGATACCGAGCGGATGATCGAGCGGACACTGGAAGGCCTGAGCTTTACGGAGGCCCACTACCACCAGCCAATCCGCGAGTTCAGCGGTGGACAGAAAACTCGCGCGGCGCTTGCGATCACCCTGCTCCAAGATCCCGACCTGCTCTTGCTGGACGAGCCGACCAATCACCTCGATCTCCACGCGCTCCAATGGCTGGAAGAATTCTTGCGGACCTGGCCAGGCACGTTGGTAGTCATCTCCCACGACCGCTACTTCTTGGATAAGGTTGCAACGCGTACCTTCGAGATGGCCTTTGGCAAGCTCACGGACTGGCCGGGCAACTACTCCAAGTACTTGCAGTTGAAAGCGGAGCGCGACGAGCGGCAGCAGAAGGTCTACGAGGCACAACAGCAGTATATTGCCAAAGAAGAAGAGTTTATCCGCCGGCACATGGCCGGTCAGCGTACCAAAGAAGCTCAAGGTCGCCTCAAGCGCCTCAACCGCTTCCGCTATGGATGGGACTCGATGCGCGGCTTCGAGAAGGCCGCAGTCGATGCCCCCCAAACACAGAAGCAGATGAAGCTGGCTCTGGACGCCAAGCGTCGCTCAGGCTATACCGTGCTCACCACAAGCGATGGCCTCACGGCGGGCTATCACACGCCCTCGGGCGACAAGCCGCTCGTGCGGACGCCTGAGCTTGAGCTCCACCGCGAAGAGTTCGTAGCCCTAATGGGAGCCAACGGCTCGGGCAAGACAACGTTCCTACGAACGATTGTGGGCGAGCTGCCACCACTTGCTGGCAGGGTTGACTTCGGTGTCGGCGCGTCTGTCGGCTACTACTCGCAGACGCACGAGGATCTTAACATCGATAACACGGTGCTGGAAGAGGTACATCGGATCAAGCCGCTTGAAAAGACGGAGCGCATCCGAACACTCCTTGGACGCTTCCTCTTCAGCAACGACGATATCTACAAGCGCGTCGGCGATCTTTCCGGCGGCGAGCGCAGCCGCGTCGCGCTGGCGCAGCTGACAATTCAGTCGCCCAATCTGCTGATCCTGGACGAGCCTACCAACCACCTCGACATCGCGTCACGTGAGGCGCTCGAGGGCGTCCTAAGCGAGTTTCCGGGCACCATCCTCTTCGTGTCGCACGACCGTTATTTTATCGACGCGCTTGCGGACAAAATCTGGATGGTTGAGAACGGCACAGTCAGCGAGTTCGACGGCGGGTACACCGAATATCTCGAGCATACTAATAAGCTGGAAGCGGAGCGCAAAAAGGTTGTCGATCCAAAGGCGGATGGACGTCCCCAGCCGCGGACTGTCGCGCCCGCCAAAACGGACGGAGACGGGCGCAAAGCGGCGGCGGTGCACACAGGTCGTGAGCACCGCGAGCAGGAACGGGAGCAGCGCGAGCGCCAGAAACGGATCAATGCGCTCGAGCGCAAGGTGGCCGACCTTGAGCGACAGCTGCATGTTATACAGTCAGCGCTCGAGGCCGCGACAACCGAGCGGAAAGTCGACGATATCGCGCGGCTCGGCGAAGAGTATGTGACGATCGAGCAGCAGCTGCAGCAAGAGTACGACCGTTGGGCTGAGCTCGCTCAGTAAGCCTGGGCTTGCACCACGCTAGGACAAGGGCCGCGGGCTATGTCGCCTGCGTCCTTCAGTCTTGAGCCGACAGGACGAGAGATGGACCACCGCTTTCCGCATCTATATCTGATCGGCCTTACCGGCAACATCGGCTGCGGCAAGAGCACCGTGGTAGCGATGCTCGCTGCTCGCGGGGCGCAGGTAATCGACGCGGACGCGGTAACGCGCGAGGTAATGGCTGTCGGGCAGCCCGCTTACCAGCAGATCGTAGAAACCTTCGGCGATGACATCCTGATGGCGCCAGGGGGCCCGATCAACCGTCCCGCGCTTGGGCGGATTGTATTCGGCAATTCCGAGCAGCTGCGCCGGCTGGAGCAGATCGTGCATCCCGCTACTCGCGATCGTATCGTCTCTTGGCTCCAAGACCAGAACGCGCCAGCGGGGGAGCGCGGTCGTCGCGAGGTCGCTGTTGTCGACGCGATACGGCTGCTCGAGGCGGGCTATCCAGCATTTTGCGACGCTGTATGGGTTGTTCGCTGCGACGAGCACGAGCAGCTGCGCCGGCTCGTGGAGCAGCGCGGCATGAGCGAGGTGGACGCCCGCCAACGTATCGCGGCACAACCACCCCAAGCCGAGAAGGTTGCCGTCGCCGACGTCGTTATCGACAACAGTGGGCCGCCCGAGCAGACTGAGCAGCAGGTTGAAGCTGCGTGGCAGGCGGTCATTTCAAAGCTAGGCTAGTGCAAGTCCAGCTTGGCGAAATGTAAGCGCCAAAGTCACATATGCCGTAGGGCGACACAGAGGCGCACGGCAGCCCGCTTTACCCCTGGCATGGCTAGCTAGACCCGCCTTGCACCACCTGCCAAAGAGCGTTGAACTGATTTAGCACCGTATCGAGCAGCGGGGGGTTTTGCGCGCCATCGTAGGTTTGGACCTGCTTGTTCCCGGCAGAAACAGTGTAGGCAAAGCCGTCTGGCAGCTGGCGTCCGTGCTTAGGTGCTAGCTGCTGCCATTCGCTGCTGGCAAACACCGCGCTGAGCGAGTCGACCTGTGCCTGTGGCGCCTGTGCTGTTTTCACCACCTGCCCGTTTATATCGCCGTTCCGCAGCTGAAGCGTTCCATCGGCACCTACCACCAGTGTTTCAGTCTTGCCTTGGATTCCGCCTGACCGAGTCAGCGCGCCGATGGGTCCGGCACTGCCAACGCTGGACGCCGCACCTCCGCTGGCTCCAGCCGGGCTAGCCCCACCATGATCGGTGTCCTGAGCAGTGTCGTCATGAGCTGTGCTAGTTGATGGCGTCGAAGCGCTGCCGGGCGCGGAGCCGCAGCCCCCTAGCAGCAGCAA
>JADDQE010000157.1 GCA_016781525.1 bacterium
GGCTCCGCAGCACCGGGAACGGTGCTGCCAGGTACGGGGCTGCGGGTAGCCACCGGCAGCGGCGCGCTTGAGATCGTGGAGGTCCAGCCGGCTGGCAAGCGCATGATGCTTGCCGGCGACTGGCTGCGCGGCCAGCGTAGCTTAGCAGGGCAGCAGCTTGGAACCTAGTGTCGGAGGAGCTGCAGAGAGGCTAGCCTGCGCGGACCAGCGCTTCGAAGGACGGGGTGAGGCCAGCCCGGAGCGCTGGCCTGGCCTGGTTAGGTGCTTTCCTTAAGCAGCTCCCGACTGATCACCAGGCGCTGTATCTCGCTGGTACCCTCATAGATTTCGGTGATTTTCGCGTCGCGGAAAAAGCGCTCGACGGGATACTCTTTGGAGTAGCCGTTGGAGCCGAAGATTTGGACGGCTTTGGTCGCCACCCACATCGCCGTCTCAGAGGCAAAGAGTTTGGCCATCGAGGCTGCCTGGACATAGTCCTCACCTCGATCCTTGCGAGTCGCGGCCTCCCACGTAAGCAGGCGAGCGGCCTTGATCCGCGTAGCCATGTCGGCGAGGGTAAAGCCCACGGCCTGGAACTGGGCGATCGGCTGTCCGAACTGCTCGCGAACCTTGGCGTAATCTCGCGCGGCCTCAAACGCACCTTGGGCTATTCCAACTGCCTGCGCGGCAATCCCGATCCGTCCCGCATTCAAGATCGTCATGGCAATCTTGAAGCCCATACCCTCGCCTCCTAGGACACGGTCTTGATGCACGCGGTAGTTGTCGTATGCCATCTGGGCCGAGTGGGCCGAGCGAATCCCCAGCTTATCCTCGTTCTTGACCACGGCGACGCCTGGTTCATGCGTGTCGGCAATGAAACAGGTGATACCCTTGTAGCCCTTGCTGGGGTCGGTCATTGCCATCAGCAGGATCGTGTCCGCGTGCGGTCCGTTGGTCACCCAGTTCTTGACGCCGTTAATAACGTAGTAGTCGCCATCCTTAACTGCGGTCGTCTTTTGAGCGGCTGCGTCCGAGCCGGCACCCGGCTCGCTGAGCGAAAAGGCGCCGAGCTTCTGTCCTGCCGCCAGCGGCGCCAGAATTTCCTGCTTCTGCGCTTCCGTACCGAACTTTTCCAGACCGTAGCACACGAGCGAGTTGTTGACCGATGCGATCACTCCAAGCGAAGCGTCGACCCGCGACAGCTCCTCGATCACAATCGCGTATGAAACGTAATCAAGCTCCGAGCCGCTATAGGTCTCGCTGACTGCCACGCCCATAAAGCCGAGCTCGCCCATCTGCCTGACAAGTTCAGCCGGCCAGATCCGGTCGCGGTCGCGCTCGGCTGCCGTCGGCTTCACTGCCTTCTCGGCGAAATCGCGCGCGGTCTTGCGAATAAACTCTTGATCTTCGGTCAGTTGGAAATCCATTGGGGCCTCCTATCACGTCGTTGTGCAGGTGTCTCTGCGCGCCATTATAGCATTGGGGGTGAGGGGTGAGGGGCTAGAAGCAAGGGGCTAGAAGCAAGGGACGAGGGGTGAGGGGCGAGGGGCAGGGGGCGAGGGGTGAGGGGCGAGGGGCGAAAGCTGATGCCGGAGACCTGACACCTGTTTGC
This sequence comes from bacterium, assembly GCA_016781525.1. Classification (GTDB taxonomy): domain Bacteria; phylum Chloroflexota; class Chloroflexia; order Chloroflexales; family Kallotenuaceae; genus LB3-1. The sequence goes on from JADDQE010000157.1 coordinate 1,592, forward strand.
CACTTGAATCAGGTATAATCGACCACGGTGTACGAAGCTGCTTAGAAATCATTGGCGATTGAAATGATGCATACACGGCGTTGGCAAGACTTTAACTTCTATCTACTGGTAAGCGTTCTCGTGCTGGTCGGCTTTGGGAGCGCGATGGTCTACAGTACGACGATCGGCAACAACTATCCGGGTAAAATCTGGAGCCTCCGCAGCCAGTTCGCGCTGCACCTAATCTGGCTTGGCATCGGCGCCACGGCGATGATCTTTCTGACGCTCTTTGACTATCATAATTTTCAAATTGTCGCGCGTTGGAGCTACCTGTTGATGCTGGCCTTGCTTGGCTACACCCTCGTGGCCGGTAACATCAGCATGGGTGCGCAAAGCTGGCTGATCGGGGCCAGTGGACAGCCCTCGGAGCCGGCCAAGCTTCTGTTGATCATTAGCCTCGCCGCGTGGTGGGCCAGGCGGGATGAGCAGCGCTCCTCATGGCTGACGCTGCTTGGATCGTTACTGATCGCCGGTCTGCCGCTTGGCTTGGTGCTGGTGCAGCCCGATTTCGGGACTGCCATGGTGATCGGAGTAGTTTGGCTGATCATGGCCTTGTGCGGCGGTATGACGTGGAAACACGCGGCTGTGCTCGCGCTCCTAGCGCTGCCTGTGTTGTACGTGGGTTGGAACGAAGTGCTCCAACCATATCAGCGCGGGCGTCTGACCGCATTTATGATGGACGAGAGCCAAGTGGAAAGTGTGGTCGATCAGCAGGAGCGTGAGGCCGTGCAGGCGGTTTTCTACAACGTGCGTGCCTCGAAGGTGGCCGTCGGGAACGGCCGGATGTTTGGGCAAGGGCTGCTCAACGGTACCCAGAGCCAGCGCAAGTTCCTGCCTGTGCAGTACACCGACTTCATCTTCGCAGTCACAGCAGAGGAGTTGGGCTTTGTGGGAGCGACCGCAATGTTGGCTTTTATTGCGGTTGTGCTGTGGCAAGCCGTGACTGTCGCCGCGCGCGCGCGTGATCTTTTCGGGCGGCTGATCGCCCTGGGTATCTTCGCGATGCTCTTGATCCACACCGTGGAGAACGTGGGGATGAATATTGGCCTCATGCCCGTAACCGGCATCCCCCTGCCCTTTATCTCGTACGGCGGCTCGTTTACCGTCACCGTTCTCGCATCGATTGGCATGCTCCAAAGCATCGATATGCGCCACCGCTCGCTTGCCTTCTAGCGGGGGCATTCAACTTATCGCCGGCCTGGTGCTCCATCAATGCCACGCCGCGCGCTCGATCTGTCTTAGTCCTTAACAGGACCGTGGAGTGTGCCCGGCAAGCTACATGCCTCTTATAATGCCGCCACCTGACCTGTTTTGTCGGGGGGACCACTGTCGGGCCAGCCGCTCATTATTTGCATTTTTTATTTGCTAGCGGCCCGCCGTCCCAGCTTTCTTATGCATTCCCCCGGGAGGGCGGTATGTCGCTGCTAAAAAAAGGTGGCACGACGAGGGGAATATCACTCCCTCCGTCCGTCGCTACACCATCCGCACAAGAGTCAGCTGCGGCGCCGGGCGCGGCGCCAATGGCGTCAATCCCGCGTCCAGCCACAGGTTTTGGCACAGGCAGCATCCGGAAGCCCACTGCACAGCTACAAATGTTGCCGAGCGGTACTGTGCTCCAAGGTCGCTATGCCGTCGAGACAGTGCTCGGCGTTGGTGGTATGAGCCTCGTGTATCGCGGGCGTGACCTGCGCTTCAAAGATGTGGTTCGACCATGCGCGATCAAAGAGATGTATCAGAGCTCGCCCGACTCGGGCACGCGCATGCTCACGCTCAAAAACTTCGAGCGTGAGGCCGGCTTGCTTGCAACCTTGAGCCACGGCGCGATCCCCAAAGTGTACGATTTCTTCGAAGAAAACGGTCGGATCTACTTGATTATGGAGCTGATTGCAGGCCGTGACTTGGAAGGCACGCTCGATCAGGCCAAAGAGCCGATCGCGGAGCAGCGAGTCGGAAGCTGGGCGCTCCAAATCTGTGATGTGCTCCAATACCTCCACGGTCACACGCCCGAGCCGATTATCTTTCGTGACATGAAGCCGTCGAACGTGATTGTCACGCCCGAAGATCGGATCATTATGATCGACTTCGGCATCGCGCGGATCTTCCAACAGAACCAGCGCAAGGGCACGATGATTGGCACCGAGGGCTACGCGCCGCCCGAACAATACCGTGGTATTGCGGATCCACGGGGCGACGTCTATGCCTTGGGCGCGACGATGCACCATCTGCTCACCAATGTCGACCCTCGCACCGAGACGCCCTTTACCTTCCATGAGCGGCCGATCCGCCAGATCAACCCGCAGGTTTCCGCCGAGATGGAGGCAGTGGTGATGCAGGCGCTGGAGTACGATCCAGCACAGCGGCCGCAAAGCGCCGCCGAGTTCAAGGCGCTGCTTCAATCGATCCCGTCGCTCAAAAGCTTCATCTCGACCACGCCGGCCAGTGTCGCGGCGCCTGCTGTCACTCCGCGCGGCGCCAAGAATGCTTCAACCGAACTCCTGTGGCGCTTCGCCTGCGAGGACGAGGTCCGCTCGTCGCCACACGTCCGCGACAATATGCTGTATATCGGCTCCTACGATACCAACCTGTATGCGATCGACGCTGGCTCGGGAGAATTTCGCTGGAAGCGGGCGACCATGGGCGGAATCTCGTCGTCGGCGGTGAGCTGGGGTGATATCGTGGTCATCGGCTCAGAGGACGGCCAGGTGTATGCCCTGGATGCACGTAAAGGCACGCCCAAGTGGACGTTCCGCACGGGCCGGGCCGTCCGCTCCTCGCCGCGGATCGAAGATCGCATCATCTATGTCGGCTCCGACGACCAGCATGTCTACGCGATCGATGGGATTAACGGGCGGCAGCTTTGGAAGTATCGTACCTGGAATCCGGTTCGCTCATCGTGTGGTCTCGGCGCAGGGTTTGTGGTGATTGGGTCATCCGACGGGCATGTTTATAGCTTGGATGCCTTCAACGGTGGCCTACGCTGGAAGCACCGCACGCAGCAGGGGGTGATCTCTTCGCCGGCTGTCGGCGACGGATTGATTATCTGCGGTTCAATGGATGGCAGTGTCTACGGTCTTGATGGCGAAGGTGGCTGGCCCGTATGGCGCTTCAAGACCGGCCACTACGTAAACGCCTCGCCAACCGTGGTTGGCACGCGCGTGTTTGTCGGTGGGGTGGACGGCAACTTCTACGCCCTTGAGACCAAGACCGGTAAGCTGCAGTGGAAGTACGAGAGTGGGACGCAGATTACCTCGTCCGCTCGGGTGGTCGAGGGCAAAGTCTACTTCGGTGGAGCAGACGGCGCCTTGTACTGCCTCGACGCCGCGAGCGGCACCCTTGTTTGGAAATACCAGACCGAAGGACCCGTAGTTTCTTCGCCTGCGGTGGTCAACGGCGTCGTGTACGTTGGCTCGATGGATCATCACGTTTACGCCCTCAAAGCGTAACCCAGGCCCATGTAGCACGCGGCACTCGAACCGGACTCATTCCTTTGAGGGTGTGGGATTTCCTGTGCTGCCGCCAGTGGCCGCTTGTTTGTGACCTATAACCTCCCAAAGGAGTCGACGATGTCGACGTGGCGAGATATGCTAACGCTGTTCCGGAAGGAAGCGGCGCACGAATCTGAAGGCAGCGGGCACACGCTATCCGAGGTGGTCGCCGAGGTAAACCCTGCTGGTGCCGCTCGCGACGGCGAGTATGAAACGGCGCTGCTCGTGAGTCGCCGCGCGCAGACCGATCAGCTAGGCGATATCACACAGACCCTTACGAGCCCCGCCCCACAGCTTGCGGCTCTGCAAGGCCAGCGAGTGCTGGCGGCCGAGGCGCTGCGTGACATTGGTCGTGAGCGTCGCGAAAATCAAGATCATTGCTTTGCGCAGGTTCTGACCTTTCCCGGCGATCAAGGCAATCTCGTAGTTGGCCTGTTTGTGGTTGCGGACGGTATGGGCGGCCATCATGACGGTGCCTATGCTTCAAAGCTTGCACTAAGCACAGTAGTCCAATGCGTGTTGACCGAGTTCGTGGCACCTGTGCTCCGAGCGGAGCGGCCCGCGCCGCAACCTGTGCTTCAGTCGGCTGTGCAGACTGCGAACGCTGCGGTCTACGCCGCGGGTCACGAGGTCGGCAGCGACATGGGAACGACCTGTACCGCTGCTCTGCTCTACGGTGATGACCTGATTGTAGCCCACGTGGGTGACTCGCGCGCGCTGCTGATCGGCGGCGGCGTCAAACAGCTCACGACCGACCACACCGCCGTCGGCCGGTTGATCGCCATTGGCGCGCTGACACCTGACGAGGCGCACGACCACCCGCTCCGTAATCAGCTCTACCGCAGCATTGGCCAACAGGCCGACGTGCCGGTCGACGTATCTACGACCACACTCGGTGGCGCGACGCATGTGGTGCTGTGCTCGGATGGGCTATGGGGCCTGGTGCCGGAAGCCTTGATCGCCGATATAGTCGCCGAAGCGCCTACGCCTCAAATCGCGGCACGGCAGCTGGTAGCGCATGCCAATTTACTGGGCGGGCACGACAACATCTCGGTTGTTGTTGTCTCGCTCCCGGCACGCGCGGAGAGCCATGTATGAGCAACCCTATCACGCTTACAGTGCAGCCGGCGCGGCCCGAGCTCCAAGCCTCAAGCAACCCGCAGCTCGTGTACTTGTTTGTCAAGGCACAAACGGTCGCGACCGCGCAGCGAACGATGCCGCTCAATGTCTGCTTGGTGCTTGATCGCTCCTCGTCCATGCGTGGTGACCGGCTGTTTCATGTCAAGGAGGCGGCGCGACAGATCGTCAGTCACTTGGACAGCTCACACGCGTTTGGGGTTGTCGCCTTCAACGATCGGGCAGAGGTGATTGTTCCCTCGCAGCAGGTGCGTGACCGCGATACGCTTAGCCAAATGATCGGCGGACTCGAGGCACGTGGTGGAACCGAGATGGCGCAGGGCCTTGCTGTGGGGCTTCAAGAGATCGAGCGACCGAAGATTAATGGCCTCAGCCGCCTGATTCTGCTCACCGACGGCCGCACCTATGGCGACGAGCATGCATGTGTGGAGCTGGCACGCCGCGCCCAACGGCGTGGGATTGGTCTGACGACGCTCGGAGTCGGCACTGAGTGGAACGAAGATTTGCTCGAGACCATGACTTCCGGGCCAAACAGCCGCACCCAATACATTGCTAGCGCCAAGGAGATTGCCGCGGTCTTTGAACGTGAGGTGGAGCGTCTGCGATCCACTATCGCGCAAAACGTCGAGCTTGCGGTCGCACTTCATCCCGAAGCCCAGCTCCGCTCGATCTATCGTGTAGCGCCCTTTATCACCGCAGTGCAGCCACAGAATATGGGGAATGGAGCCTGGCGTGTACCGGTCGGGGAGTGGGTCGCGCAGGAAGATCAAAGCTTTATGCTCGAGCTCGTCCTGCCGCCGGTTGACGCTGGAACGAAGCCCGTCGCTCGGATTGACCTGCGCTACGAGCTGATCGGAGGGGCAGTCGCCCAGAACGCTGCGTCAGCTGCTGTGCAGCTGCCCGCCGTGGCTCAACAAAGTCAGAGCGTCGACGACGATGTCCGCAAGGCGCTGGAGCGAGTTGTAGCGTACCAGTTGCAGCTGCGGGCGTGGCAGTCGGTCTCCGAGGGGCGCATCGACGACGCGACGAAGCGCCTCCAAACCGCTGGAACCCATCTCTTCAACGCGGGCGAGGTTGAGCTCGCCGAGACGGTCCATGCCGAGGCGACCCGCCTGCTGCAAGGTGGGCCGACGAGCGCGGACGGTCGTAAACGTATCAAGTACGGAACACGCGGCTTAGTCGCGGGTGGCTAACGTATCAAGTACACGGTATAAAGAGCTAAGATGCCATATGGTCTGCCACAGCTGCCACAACCAAAATCTCCTGGGGGCCATCTTCTGCCTCGACTGCGGTACCAGCTTGCTTCCGCAAGATCGCAAGCGTGATACAACCGCAATGCTGGGTGCCCGCCCGGGAGCACGCTCAAGCCAAGCCAGTTCAAGTGGAATATCTGCTTCGGTACTGAGGGGCGAGCGTCGTCTCCGTGCAACCGTGATCAACAACGGCCGACATATTAACGTGCCGTTGGCGGTGCCTGTCCTGATCGGCCGTCAAGATTCCGCTCGAGGCTTTTTTCCGGACCTCGACCTTAACAATGACGGTGGCTATGATAGCGGTGTGAGCCGGAGGCACGCCCGCATCTCGGTGAATGGCGAAGCAGCCTATATCGAGGATCTGGAAAGCGCGAATGGCACGTTCATCAACGACCAACGCGTACCGCCTCGTAAGCTGTACCACCTTAAGGCCTCGGATGAGTTACGCCTGGGCTCGCTTATCTTGCGGATTGAACAAATTTAGCTGTCAGCTGTCGGTTCAGAGACCCTGGGTCGTGTACGCTACGGACCGACAGCTACAGATTGAGGATCATATGGCGCGCACAGTCATTATTCATATCATCGGCGAAGATCCAGTTCTGGGCGAGATGGAGCACGAGCCGCAACCTACCGATAATTTTATTCAGGTGAGTAACCTGCGGAAGCGCGACGGTAAGGACGTGGCCTACTTGGCGCCGGGTGTTCAAACCGTGCTCTTTCCATGGAGCCGCATCACCTTTCTCGAGCTAATGGTCGACGAGGAGGCGCGTGGCAGCGTGATCGACTTCTTCCGGCTGGATTAACCACTCAAGACCACTGCGCACGGGCCCTGGAGTTAGGCGTCGAACGGCTGACTCCAGGGCCCGCATCCTGGCATTCAGTCAATCATTCCTGCATGGTTTCTCCATGCGGCGAGGCCGCGGCAACCGAGATAGGCTTACTCTGCTTCCGTCAGCGAGCTTCCCAAACAGTCCGCCCCCCAACCACGGTCTGCACAACTTCCATCTGCCACAGATCGTCCGGGTTAGCGGTAAAGGGGTCGGCTCCGAGCACGACGAGGTCAGCGCGTCGACCGGGGGCAAGCACACCTTTGAGCTGCGCCTCGTTCGAGGCAATCGCCGGTCCGACAACATAGGCCCGCAACGTCTCCTCTAGGCTTAGCGCTAGCTCACGATGCCAACCACCCGGCGGGAGCCCATCCTGTCGCTTGCGGGTGACTGCTGCATGAATGCCGGCCCATGGATCGAACGTCTCGACCGGAGCGTCCGAGCCGAAGGCTAAGACCGCGCCCGACTGGCGCAGTGGCTGCCAAGCATAGGCCCACGCACTGCGCTCGTTGCCTAGCAAGCGCTCGGCGATGTCTATGTCGGAGGTCGCATGGATCGGCTGCATGGATGCAATGACGTCCAGGGCGGCGAAGCGTGGCACATCCGTCGGATCGAGGTGTTGGGCGTGCTCGATGCGGTTTGGAAGAAGCGGCGCTACAGCTCCCTCGGCCGGGATAGCTTGGCGCTGCGCCTCGATTGCGTCCAGGACGGTCCGATTAGCCCGGTCCCCGATGGCATGCACCGTCACCGCGATGCCGTGTGTATTAGCTTTGCGGACGGCCGCGTACAGCTCTGCTTCGGGAATGGTCGGCAAGCCGCAGTTGGTGGTGCTGCCAGCGAACGGCGCCAGCATATGGCAGGTGCATGAGCCAAGCGAGCCGTCGCTGAAAATCTTAACGCCCCCAATCCGCAGCCACTCGTCGCCAAAGCCTGAGCGCACACCCAAGGCGATGTAGTCGTCCAGCTGGCGGTAGGGCAGATGAAACAAACACCGTGCATCCAGCGTTCCCGTCGCGCGCAGCATCTGCAGGGTAGCTAAGGTATCTGGGCCTTCGGGCATATGCAGGCTCGTCAAGCCGCGAGCGTTACACGCCCGGATGATCTCGCGGAGGGCCACCTGGTTTTCGGCGCTCGACGGCGAAGGTACAACCCGCCAGGCAAGCTCGTTCGCATTCTCAAGCAGGATGCCGGTGGGCAGACCATGGTCATCGCGTTGGATCAGCCCGCCCTCGGGGTCACTCGTATGCTCGTCGATGCCCGCGAGCGCAAGAGCTTGCGTATTGAGCCAGACGGAGTGCCCGTCTTTGCGGGACAAGATCGCGGGGTGGCCCGCCGTGACCCGATCAAGCTCCTCGGCGGTCGGCCAGCGGTAGTCCCACAGCGAGTGATTCCAGCCATGGCCGCGCAGCCAGGCTCCCTCCGGTAGCTGCACCGCCCGCTGACGGATCCGTTCCAGCGCCTCGTCCAACGAGCGGACGCCGTCCAGCTCCACGTTTTGCCGGCCTAGGCCGGTCCACAGCAAGTGAATATGCGCGTCCGTCAATCCCGGGATGAGCGCTCGTCCTTGCAGGGATACATCCTCAAAGCCTCCCTGCAGTGCACCGCTTACCTCCCGTGAGGTGCCGACCGCCACGATCGTGTCGTCGCGGGCAAGCAGTGCCTCGGCGACAGGCTGATCGGGATTGAGCGTATATATTGGACCACCGTGAAACAATATATCGGGCATAACTACTCCGTGTAGCGCAAAGGACCAAGTACAAGGTGGGAACGAAGGTTGGTTTTCAGCGCTCCGTTGTTTGTTTTAGCCCCTCGTCGCTCGTCCCTCGTCGCTCGTCCCTCGTCCCTCGTCCCTCTGCTTCCTATGTTCTGGCGAGCGCGCTGGCAACCTCCGCCGCGACCCGCGCGTTATTTTCCAGGAGTGCAATATTGGCTTGCAGGCTACGTCCGCCAGTTTGCTCCTTCATTGCCGAGAGCAGGAAGGGCGTAACGTTGGCGCCGTGGATACCGGCCTGGGCTGCAGCCGCGAGTGCGCGCGAGACGGCTTGCTCGATTTCATCGTGGGGTAACGCGGCCTCGGCCGGCGGCGGAACGGCAAGCAGCAGCCCACTCCCACCGCCAAAGGCCTGATGTGCGCGCCAAATGGTGGCGACATCGGCCGCCGTGTCGGCGCGAGTAGTGAGGCGCAGCCCGCTGCTTTGCGAGTAAAACGCCGGAAACTCGTCCGTACCATAGCCGACGACCGGTACACCCATGGTCTCGAGTACTTCGAGCGTGGCCGGTAGATCGAGGATTGATTTCGCACCCGCGCAGACGACCAAGACCGGAGTCCGGCTTAGCTCGGTGAGGTCGCCCGAAACGTCCCATGATTCACGGGCGCCGCGATGTACGCCGCCGATACCGCCTGTGGCAAAAACCTCAACGCCCGCGGCGTGAGCCAGCGCCATTGTGGCGGCAACCGTTGTCGCGCCATCACGGCTGGTTGCGACGGCGACCGCGATGTCGCGCCGTGAGAGCTTAAGGATGTTGTCACGCGTGGCGAACTGCTCAATCGTCGGGCTGTCGAGGCCGACGGTTGGCACCCCTTGGACCACGCCGATTGTGGCCGGCTGTGCTCCGTGTGCTCGCACAGTGGCTTCCAGTGCCTGGGCCACCTCATTGTTTTGCGGGTATGGCAGCCCGTGAGCGATGACGGTCGACTCAAGCGCGACGACCGGGTGGCGCCCATTGAGGGCCAGCTGAACATCTGGATGGATCTGTAAGCGCATATGGCGTTCGTCTCCCGTCGAAAGTGTACTCGGGTGTTGGTTTCACTGCAAATGCTTGACAAGGCTCGGGTGCATCGCTATGATTCCGCGTAACGACGTCGACGGAGATCAGTACGCTGGACGCCAGCACGCAGCGAGCCGCCAAAAGTGAGAGGGTGGCTGCCGGGCCCCGCCGAATCCACTCCTGAGTTGCGGACGTACCAGCGCAAGCACCACCTGATGGATGCGCAGCTGCAAGTCCTGGCCGGCTGGCCCCCGTTATCAGGCACTTCAAGGTCACTTCGTCGGCAGACGAGTGACGAATGAAGGTGGCACCACGAAAGGCTCAGCCCTTCGTCCTTCGCGGACGAGGGGTTTTTAATTTTGTGTCTACTTGGAGACGGGTATGATCGATACGCAACCGGCGCCGCGTTACGTGCCGGATTCTTCCGACGCTCGGCCTGTTATCTCGGTTGTCGCGCCGGTGTACAACGAAGCCGCCACCCTGCCGCTCTTTTGCGAACGGGTCATAGCCGCGCTGGAGCCACTCCGCGAGCCCTTCGAGCTCGTGCTGATCAACGACGGTAGTCGTGACGGCTCCTTGGAGGTGATGGTTGGCCTGCACGAGCGCGATCCACGGATTAAGGTGATCAACTTTTCGCGTAACTTCGGCCATCAGATCGCGATCACGGCCGGGATCGACTACGCCCGCGGAGCTGCAGTGGCGGTCATCGATTCAGATCTGCAGGACCCACCCGAGGTGATTCCTGAGCTAATCGCCAAGTGGCGAGAAGGCTACGGCATTGTTTTCGCTCAGCGAGCCGAACGTGAGGGCGAGACCTGGTTCAAAAAGGCAACCGCAGCGTTCTTTTACCGCCTCATCCGGCGTATCACCAACGTGAACATTCCAGTCGATACGGGCGACTTCCGGCTGATGGACCGCAAGGTCGTCGACACACTCCGGCAAATGCGTGAGCACCATCGGTTTATGCGCGGCTTATCAGTGTGGGTTGGCTTTAAGCAGACGGGCGTCGAATACAAGCGCGCGCCGCGACATGCTGGCGAGACGAAATATCCGCTGAGTAAAATGCTTCGTTTTGCGCTGGACGGTATCACGAGCTTCTCATATCTGCCGCTCCAGCTGGCGACATACTTCGGCTTTTTGGTCGCGGCGATCAGCATGGTCGCGCTGATCGCGGTCGTTATCTTACGGCTCACGGGCTCGCAGACCAACTTCTATGGACAGGCATCGACGCTGGTAAGCGTCCTCTTCCTGGGCGGAATTCAACTGATCTTTCTGGGGATCATCGGCGAATACCTGGGCCGGATCTACGACGAGGTCAAGCAGCGGCCACTGTATATCGTGGCTGATGTGCTGGGCTTGGATGAGACGCAGGATCGGCGCGTATGAGGTCGCTTGTGCAGAATTTCCTTAGCTATGCCTTTCCCGTTGCGGTAGCTATACGCAGGCTTTGGCGGCTCGTCGTCCGGCCCGTGACACTCGGGGTGCGCGCGCTGGTGGTCGACGACGGGCGCGTGCTGCTGGTGCGCTCACACGGTAGCCAGGAGTGGGTCTTGCCTGGAGGCGGCGTCAAGCGCGGCGAGTCGCTGCGGATGGCTGCGGTGCGCGAGGCCCTCGAGGAGACCGGCTGTCGGGTCGAGGCCGAGCGACTGCTTGGAATCTATCAAAGCGTTCACGAGGGCATGACAAACCATGTCGCAGTCTTTGTATGCCGAGCGCTTAGCCCGCCGCAGCTCGCCCTAAATCTTGAGATCGCCGAGGCTCGCTTCTGGCCGATTGACGCGCTGCCAGTCGCGGTCGCGGCCGGGCTGCATCTCCGCCTCCGCGAGCATGCCACGGGAGCACGGGGTGTGGACGGCGCGTGGTAGGGGCGAGGGATGAGGGACGGGGACGAGGGACGAGAGGCGAGGGATGAGGGACGAGGGGCGAGATGCGAGGGACGAGGGGCGAGAGGCTGTAGCGCCTAGCTGCTAGCGCGTAGCCCCTAACCCCTGATACCTGAGACCTAAGACTTATATGACATACACACCCATTTTGGCAACACTCGGCTATGTGCTTGCGCCGAACGGGCGCGAGGTTCTGATGGTACATCGCAACAAGCGGCCTGACGATCTCCACTACGGCAAGTACAACGGTTTGGGCGGCAAGCTCGACCCGCGGGAATCGGTGGCAGACTGCATGCGGCGGGAGATCTTGGAGGAGGCGGGGATCGTTGTCGAGACGCTGCGGCTGCGGGGAACGATTAGCTGGCCCGGCTTTGGCAAACGTGGCGAAGACTGGTTTGGGTTTGTTTTTCGCATCGAGCAGTGGCGCGGCACACCGCACACCGGTAATCACGAAGGCTCACTCGAATGGGTCGAGCGTGACAAGGTTCTGAGCCTTCCGCTGTGGGAGAGCGACCGCCTCTTTCTGCCGATGGTCTTCGACGACTCGTCAGCGGTTTTTCACGGCGTTATGCCGTACAAGAACGGCAAAATGGTTTCGTGGAGCTATGAGCGATTTTAGAGCTGTCAGCGAACAGCTGTCAGCTATTAGGGGAACCGATGCCTGCTGAAGCCTGATCCCTGAAACCTGATACCTAATACCTAATACCTAATCCAGGAGACACCATAATGCTTGACATCAAACTGATTCGCGAGCAGCCCGAGCTGGTCAAAGATGGCATTCGCCGACGTGGCGATGATCCCGTGATGGTGGACCGGGTGCTTGAGCTGGATGCGCGGCGTCGGGAGCTGATCTTTGAGGTAGAGCAGCTGAAAGCCGAGAAGAACACGGCTTCCAAAGCGGTCGGCAAAATCAAAGACCCAGCCGAGCGCGCGGCGCGGATTGCGGAGCTGCGGGCACAGCCGGATCGTATCCCTGAGCTTGACCGCCAAGCAGCCGAGGTGGAGGCGCAGCTGCAGCGCGCTCTGTTGGAGCTGCCGAACCTGCCCCATCCCGATGTGCCGGTCGGAGCAAGTGAAGCTGACAACATTGTCGTGCGAACGGAGGGTCCCCGACGTGAGTTCGCATTCACGCCGCTGCCTCACTGGGAGCTCGGGGAGGCCCTCGATATTATTGATTTCGAGCGGGGCGTCAAGCTTAGCGGGAGCCGCTTCTTTGTGCTCAAGGGCGCGGGTGCCCGGCTCCAGCGTGCGCTGATCACCTGGATGCTCGACATGCATATCAACCAGCATGGCTACACCGAGATCATGCCGCCGCATGTGGTGAAGGAAGAGGTGCTGGTCGGGACGGGTAACCTGCCCAAGTTCGGCGAAAATCTTTTTAAGATCGAAGGTGTCGATCTGACCTTGATTCCAACAGCAGAGGTGCCGGTCACCAACTTATACCGTGAAGAGATCCTGGAGCCGGGACGTCTGCCAGTCTACCACGTGGCGTACACGCCTTGCTTCCGCAACGAGCAGATGAGCGCAGGCCGTGACGTGCGCGGTATCAAGCGGGTTTATCAGTTCGACAAGGTCGAGATGGTCAAGTTTGTCGAGCCGCACACGAGCTATGACGAGCTTAAGACGTTGATCGACAACGCCGAGGATATTTGCAGGGCGCTCAATATTCCGTATCGCCTGCTGCAGCTTTGCACCGCCGACCTCGGTGTGGCCACGATGAAGTATGACTTGGAGATGTACGCACCCGGCGTCGACGAGTGGCTTGAGGTCAGCTCCTGCGCAAACTTCGGCGACTACCAAGCGCGACGCGCCAGCATTCGTTACCGTCCGGAGGTCAATGCCAAGCCTGAGTTTGTGCACACCCTGAATGGCTCCGGCCTGGCGCTCCCGCGCGTAATGATTGCGATCATGGAAAACTACCAGCGGCAAGATGGGTCGATCGAAGTGCCCGAGGTATTACGACCATATATGGGGGGGGTCGAGGTAATCAGCCCGCAAGGTGGCCGACGCTGAGCTGATGGGGGCGCGGACGACAACCTTGGCCGCGTCCCCTATCTCGGCGCTGCGTACGGAGGGTGATTGCTGGAACCATTCTTGCGTATCGTTGTCCCAAGCCGATCAGATGTGGGACGGGGTACACAAGCTATGACGCAACGCGAACTTTCGGTTGACCACGCCAAGGAGCAGGCGAAACAGGCGACGCGGAATGCCAGCCCCTGGATTGAGCCGCTTGGCCGGATGGGCTTTGCCGCACAGGGTGTGGTGTACATGATCGTTGGCGTACTCGCGGCTATGGCGGCGGCTGGCCGTGGCGGCGAGACCACGGATACCCGCGGGGCGCTACAGCAGATCCTGAATGCGCCGTTCGGCAAAGTGCTGCTGGGCCTTGTCGCGGTTGGCTTGCTTGGCTACGCCATCTGGCGGTTTGTGCAGGCCTTTCTCGATACAGACAATAAAGGGTCCGACGCCAAAGGTTACTTAACCCGCACTGCTTACGCGCTGGTTGGCGTCGCGTATCTTGGTCTGGCCTTTTCGGCGGTACAGCTCATACTCGGCTCAGCCAGCGAGGGCGGGGGCGGGGAGGAGGCGTGGACCGGGCGACTTTTGGCACAGCCGTTCGGTCAGCTACTGGTTGGGCTGGTCGGGGTTGGTGTGATCGGCATCGGTGCCCACCAGCTCTACATGGCCTACTCGGCGAAGTTCCGGGAGCATCTAAAGCTGGATCGAATGAGCAGGACCGAAGATGTTTGGGCAACACGGAGCGGTCGGCTTGGCTTTACCGCGCGTGGGATTGTCTTTGGGATCATCGGTGTGTTCTTGATTGCGGCAGCACGCCACTCTAATGCGAGCGAAGCGGGCGGGGTCGGCAAGGCTCTGCAAACGCTGGCGGGCCAGTCATATGGCCCCTTGCTGCTTGGGCTGGTGTCGCTCGGTCTGATCGCCTATGGAATCTTCTGTCTTGTGGAGGCCCGCTACCGACGGATGCTCTTATCCTAGATTTTGATGCGAAATGCGTGGGCAGCCACGACCAGTATGTAAACTCATGATGCATTCACGTTGCCCCCTCGCCCAGCTTGTCCCATCGGTCAGCCGCCGTCAGGCTGCCAGGGTACGGGCAATCGCGGGCCGATTGTGGGCGATCACGCCATACCCGCTGCACCGTTTCATGCCATTTGTGCCAGCCTCGTGAGAGCCACTTTTCGATTGACAAAGACAACGCCCAGTACATTGCACTTCACCCCTTTGCCGGCGCCTCCCAGTACGAGAGATGACAGGTCTGCCTTTCTACGGCAAGCGCTGCTTCATAGCCAGGTGGGGATGGTAGAGCATGCAGCGACCAGCGGGAGACTTCTTGCGGATCTTCCAAGGTCTTCAGCAGGACAGCGGGTTCTCCAGGGATAAACGAGACGTCAAACTGGTTTAGTGGCAGTGAGAGACCTTCACCCCGAGCTTTAATGTAGGCCTCTTTGCGCGTCCAACAGGTGAAGAACGCCTCTAGTTGTAAATGTTCGGGGATCGTGCGAAACATTGCGAATTCCTGTAACGAGAAAAAGCGTTTGGCAATGTCTGTGATGTTCTGTATAGGACGGATGCGTTCAACGTCGATGCCGACGTTACAACCTCGAGTCACCGCATAGAGAACCAAGTCACTCGAGTGCGACAAGTTGAACTTGAGCATCTCCCGATCAGGTTGCGTGACCAAGGTGGGTTTGCCGTAAGGGCTAGAGCAGAAGCGTAAGTAGCTTGGATGCTCATGCACATAACGGCTAAGGATGGCACGGAGTAAGCCCCGAGCGACGATGAAGCGCTGACGATCGCTTTCAAAGTGACAGCGCTCAGCCCGGGTCAGTTCGCCTGGTGCAAGCGTCTGTTGCAGACTTTCAACATGTGACGCTGGCTGATTTAAAGAGGCCCGCCAGATATGGACGTCTCCTTCTACTAAGACCGGGTCTACCAGCTGCTCTCGCCATAGCGGTATCATCGTTGTCCCTGCTCCAGTACCCGAGATAGACATTGTCAACTTGAGCTGCACGATGGAGACGGCACGACACTACGACATCAGCCGGTGGCGGCCCCAGTGGAAGACCAGGTGGTAAAATGGTGCGTCACTAGCTGCGCAGCTACGAACCTCGATTGCACTCTTTCTAATCTTCCACCTTGGTCACGCGTCGCCGTAAGAGGGCGACGGCCGGCTTCAGCTCCTCCGTTTTAAGCAGGAAAGCGACCCCAAGGTAGGCCGCAAGCGAGACGCTCCCGACGACGGCAAGGATAAGCGCCCGTTCCAGGGTGCTAGAGCCGGTCCCCAACAGTACCGTGCCCCCAAGCGCGACGGCGTACATGCCCGCCCCCGCCGTCAGAATCTTGGCCAGGGAGCGCAGGAGGCGGCGGCCGCTGAGGCCTTTTATCTCCCTCCTCGTGGCGGCAAGGCAGACGAGGGCAAGGACGGCGTAGGTCGCCGAGACCGCGAGCGGCATGCCGACCAGGCCCACAACACGCGAGAGACCATAGGCAAGGACAACGTAGAGCGCAAAGAGCCCCACGTTCAGGAGGGCGGGGGTCTTCGTGTTCTGCCGCGAGTAGGATGCGCGGATGAGGAGGGAGTACGTCGAGTAGCCGAGCAGCCCCACCGAGTAGGCGATGAGGATGTTCGCGACGACCCGCGTATCCGCGGCGGTGAACCTTCCGCGCTCGTAAAGAAAGCCGATGGTAGGGCTTGCAAGGGTGATGAGGCCAACAGAGGCCGGGACGGTGATGAACGCCATGGTCCTGAGGCCGAAGGCGAGGGTTGCTCGGTAGCCCTCCGTGTCCCTACGGGCGTGCTTCTCCGAGAGATCGCGCACGAGGGTGGTCTCGAGGGCGATGTTGAAGATGCCGAAGGGGAGCGAGAAGACGACGAAGGCGTAGCCTAGCTGCGGCGCGGCGTTGAACTCAGTGGCAAGCAGGGTGGCGAAGACTTGGACACCGGCTCCCGCCGCCACGAAGACGAGCATGGGACCAGCGAGCCTCATGGCGGGGAGGAGACCTGGGTGGCCGAAGACCGGGCGCACTCTATAGCCGAGGTGGTACATCGTCGGAAGCAGCACTAGCGACATCACTGCGACCCCCAAGGTAGTGGCGGCGAGCAGATAGACAGCGGCCCCGGGGTTTTTCGGGGCGAGCAGGGCATAGCCCAAAAAGCAAGCCACGGCGAACAGGTTGTTGAGGACCGGGGCAAAGGCCGGGAGGAAGAAGCGCCGGTGGGCGTTGAGGACGCCAGTGCCGACAGTGCCGATGCCGTAGAAGAAGACGTGGAGGATGGAGAATCGGAAGAGCAGGACCGCTAGCCTCGTCGTCTCCTGTGCCACCTCAGGGGAGAGCTTCGCCGAATCCTCCCATCTCGTCGAGAGGTGCATGAGAGGTTCGGCGAAGACCACACCGAGGAGGGCCACCACGGCGAGGAACGGCAGGATAAGGGTGAGGAGGGCGTTGGTGAGGCACTGCGCGTCCTCTTCGCCGTGGGCGATCAGGCGCTCGACGAGGAGCGGGACGAAGATCGACCAGAGGATGCCGCCAATGAAGAGGTTGTAAATCAGGGTCGGCAACCCGCTGGCGACCGCGAAGGCATTGGCGACCATTCCGGTTCCGAGAACCGCTGCGGCCACCATCGTCCGCACGTACCCCGTCACCCGCGAGAGGGCGAGCACCGCCGACATCGAGAGCATCGCCCGAAAGTTGTTTACCATAGCGAGAATGATACAACGGCCGTCCCACAAATGCTATCGTGGGCCCGCTCCGTATTCCCCCGAAGGGGAGCTAGACGCAATACTTTTCAAATACAGGAAAAACCCGATTGACGGAGTTCAAGATGCTCCCAATCCCCAACCGTGTCACTACCACAGCAAGATGTAAGCTACTTTGATGAACCCAGCTTGGTGCATCTCTGCCGCTACCGAGTGAGCCTACGGGCCAGCAAGCCACCGCCGACCAGCAGGGCAGCGACAGCACCCAAACCCAGTAGCGAACCGCCGCCGGTCGCCGGGAGTTGAGCCTGCGCACCGCCGGTCGCCGGGAGTTGAGCCGGTGCACCACCGTCCTGGGTTAGGGCACCGCCGCCGGGAACACCAGCGCCGTTGTTGTCCGTACCGCCTCCGTTATCGCAGAAGGAGACGCTGGCCGTAAGGGTCTTGTCCCCGTCGAGCTTCACCGACCCGAAGTCCTTTATCAAACGGAACTGGGGGCCGAGCGCGGTGGCCCCCGTCGCCGAGCCTTGCACTATCCGGACTGGCGACAACGATATCGGCTCCTGCTGCACGAATCTTGGTCCCGGCGGGAACCTCGGCACTTTTTGGCTGCCAGTGTAGAGGCCGTCGCCGTCGGGGTCGGTCAGCGGCGTCGTGACCAAACTCTCGAGCGCCGTAAAGCCCAAGAACTCTGCATCCGCAGGGGGGCACTCAACCGCGAGCTCGAACGTAAGCGTGGCGGTCTCGGGCTCTATCCGGGTTACGTGCACAATCCTGAAACCGCCGACATCTTTGGGTGTACCGTAGGCAGTGACCCATTCGCCCACGAAAGCGCCAAAGTTCACGTCACCCTCAAGGTAGATTCCGCTCCGCTCCCCATCATGTGGGGCCGGATCTATACTGTAAGGGCTCGAACCGTCCACCCCCGAACCTAAGTCCTCGACCACGCCCGTCACCGAAAACGGCGGGGGCTCCTGCGCCAGCACTGGCACCACCGTTGCGAGCATCATCGCCAAGAGCACCACCAGAACCAGGAACCTCTTCATCATACCCCCGGCCTTTCTTTCTCAGGCCCGGACCACCCGTGCGAACGCAAACGTCGCTTACTAACTATCTCGGAAGGGAAAGATGGTGCTGACGGTGATACCACCGGAAGCTGCAAGGCCACTTTGATGAAGCCAAGATGGGTGGCGGCCATCTCGTAACACACCAGCAGCGCCATGCACTTCGAGAGCTAGCCCGGCGTGGGTTCCACGACCCATCGCCTCGCCGGATACCGCTTCTCGCCGGCCTCATCGAGCTGCTCCACCGCGATGGGTCGGATGTGGGCTATGTAGCTTCGCTCCTCCACAAGCTCTTGGCCTGACGGTTATCGTAGCCCTCGTCCGCCCACAGGCGCAGGGCGCTTCCTAGGCCAGCTGGGGCTCTCCGCCCAGCTAGCCGCGCTCCAAAGCCAGCGCCTCCTGTCCGTTGAGCACATCCTGGGGCTTGCCCGGGGAGCGTAAGAGGTGCGCCCGGCCCTGCCACAGCAACACCTCGGCCGGGGTGGGGTGGCTCAAGAAGCCCAAGTTGCTGGCGCTGTACCCGTACGCCCCGCTGTAGAATACGCCGATCAGGTCCCCTGGCTTCGGCTCGGCCAGCGGGATGTTCGCGCCGAACATGTCGAGCGGAGTGCAGCAGGGACCCGCTACCGTCACTGCCTCCCCCGGCTCCCTCCCCATACAGCTCAGGTTGAGCAGCGGGTAGGACTTTCGGAACACCTGCCCCATGTTCCCCGTCGCCGTGAGGTGGTGGTTCATCCCACCGTCGGTGGTGACGAAGAGCTTTCCTTTCATCTGCTTCACGTCCACCACCCGTGTCACATAGACGCCCGCGTCGCCAACGAGGTAGCGCCCCAACTCGAAGAGGAACCGGCAGCCTTCGAGGCGCGGGTCGGACCGGTAGCGAGCGAGGAGCCGGCGGAAACCCTCCCCGAACCGTTCCAGGTCGAACTCCGCCATCTTCTCGAAGTACGGCACCCCGAACCCGCCGCCGAAGTCAATCATTTCCAGCGGCCGCCCGACCAGGTCCGCCGTCTTGAGGGCGATCTCGAAGATGTTGCTGCAGTGCTCGAGGAGCGGGTCCACGTCGAACACCTGGGTGGCGGTGTATATGTGGATCCCCCTCAAGATGAGGTGGTCCGGGTGGGCCAGCGTCCTCCGGACGGCTTCGCCCAGGTCGGCCTGGTCGATCCCGAACTGGCCCACCGTCCCCCCCATGCGCATGAGGGAGCCCATGAGTTGGGCGGCGGGGTTGATCCGGAGCCCAACCCCGATCCGGCGTCCCCTCTGCTCTGCCACGGCGGCCAGCCGGTCGATCTCGTTCAAGGACTCCACGTTGACCGCGAAGATACCCTCATCGACGGCCCGCCTGAGCTCATCGTCGGTCTTCGCGGGCCCGGCGAACACGATGTCTTCCGGGGCGAACCCCGCGGCCCGCACCACTACCAGCTCGCCGGACGAGGCTACCTCGGCACCGGTGAGCCGCTCCCCGGCAATCAGTTGGCATACAGCCAGGCTGGGGTTGGCCTTGACGGAGTACAAGACCTCCACCCCCTGACCTAGGCTCTCCCGGACCCGACGGACCCGCTCCACGATCATCTCCCCATGGTAGAGGTAGAAGGGCGTGCCGTACTCTTCGGCTATCCGGCTTATCGGTACCCCCGCGGGGGCGAACTCGCCGTCACGCTCCCCACCGAAGCGCCTGGCGAGGTCGTGCGCCTTATCTATCTGTGTAAGCAAGGCTAATCTCCTTACGGTCGATCTTGCCGGAGGCAGTCTTGGGCAGATCTTCCCAAACCAGTATCTCCTTCGGCACCATGTACGGCGGTGCGTTCTTCATGACGTACTCCGTGATAGACTCTACGGCGTCCTCCCCGCAGCCGTTCTTCAGCGACACCACCGCCACGACCCGGTGCCCCAGGTCTGGGTCGGGCACCCCGAAGGCGGATGCCTCCCGCACGAGGCCCGAACTTATAAGGACGTTCTCTATCTCCTCGGGGCTCATCCGGTAACCCTGCGACTTGATCATGGCGTCCTCGCGCCCGACGAAGTAGAGGAAACCCTCTTCGTCCCGCCGGACCAGGTCGCCGGAGTAGACTACTCTTTCTCCGTTGAGGAGCTGCGGGGGAGCCACCGGGTTCGGGCGGTACGCCTTGCGCGTTGCCTCCTCCTGGCCCCAGTAGCCCTGAGCGACCGTCGGGCCCCGGTGGACCAGTTCGCCGACCTCTCCGGGGGCGCACTCCCTGCCGTCCTTGATGACCAGGATCTCCGTGTTCGGGATCGGCTTGCCGATACACTCCGTACCGCGATCCAACTCTTCCGGCGGCAGGTAGGTCGAACGGAACGCCTCCGTAAGCCCATACATAAGGTAGATCTTCGTGCTCGTCAGGAGGCGCCTGAGATCGTCTAGGTTCGCCTGGGGGATACGACCGCCGCTGTTGGTGATGTAGCGCAAGTGAGTAAGCGGCTGCTCCTCGAGCGACCTCGCGTTCCGGAGCAGGAGCGCCCACAACGGCGGCACGCCGGCAAGACCTGTAGCCTCGTAGCGCCTGAGACCCTTCAAGAGATCGCCTGGGAGCTTGGAGTTCTGGATGATGAGGGTGGCCCCGACCCTGAGCGAGGTCATCAACTGGTTGAGACCGTAGTCGAAGCTGAACGGGAGCGCCGCGAGGATCCGGTCTTCCTTGGTGTTCTCGAGATACGTCGAGACGATCTGGGCGCCCACCACAAGGTTGCGCTGGCTGAAGGCCACGCCTTTGGGAAGGCCTGTCGAGCCGGACGTGTACAGGATCGTCCCCAGGTCTATCTCCTGCACCAGTCGCGGCGTCCGGCGACCACCGTCTCGCCGCAGTACCTCCGCCATGTTGAGCAGAGAGCCGACCACGCCCCCGTCGGGCGGTGCACTTCCCTTGTAGAACGCCGCCCTGACCGTGTCCGGTTCCAGAGACGCCAGCTTGTCGGAATCCCCGACCATCACGCGCACATCGCAATCTCTCAGGATGTAGTCGACCTGGTTCGGCTTCAGCAGCGGGTTGATGTTCACGAAGGCGGCGCCCGCCTGGGAGGCAGCCAGCATCGCCACCACCGCCTCCCAGGACTTCTCCATGTAGATGCCGACCCGGTCGCCCTTCTGGACGCCTTCGTCGAGCAATGCGGCGCACAGCGCATCGCTGCACCGCGCCAGCTCCTCGTAGGTGTGCCTGATGCCACCGTCGATGATCGCCACCTGTTGGGGGTCACGCTCTACGGCGTTGCGGAGCAGGTCTTGCACGGTGAATTCAGGATACATGTTTATGCCGTCTTCCCCGCCACCAGTTCGGCAATCGCCCGGATAGACCAGAAATGCTCCTCGCTCACCTCCTCGTCGTCAATACTGACCCCGAACCTGTTCTCCAGAAACAGGACCAGTTCCAGGACCTGCAGCGACGTAAGCAGGCCGGTCTCGATGAGCGGGTAGTCGTCGGGGACATCGCGGCCCCCCGTAACGTTCTTCCGAAGCCACTCGTGTATCGGGGCGCTCATGTTCTCGTTGTTAACAGCCATGCCTGATATCTCCTATCTAGTCCAGAAAGTTGCTTCCCCGTCGCCGGCGACGTATGACCAGTTGGCCGGATCTACGGCCACCTTATGCAGACCAGGATCCGCGAACTTGGCCAGCAGTGTGAGGCGCCTGCCCTTGCGGGAGAAGAAGCCCAAACGCCGCAGGTCACCCACCTGGGGCGAAGTGGGCGACGCGAGGAACCGGTACCTGATGATGTGCATCCCTACCTGCCTGAAGTACCGCACAATCCCCCTGAGAAGGGCTCGTGCCACGTCCTGGCGTCCTGGCAACGTCATGAGGTCGAGTATGCCAGAATCTATGCCTTTATCCGGGCCCGATGTGGCTACCCGGAGCACAGCGTAACCGAGAAGCTGCTCCCCGTCCCGCACGCCAAGGACCGTTACCGGCGCTGCGGGAGAGCCGGGTCCATAACGCCAGCGCAGGAACGTCGCGTCCTTCTCCGGCACGCAGGGGACGACCGCCGCGACGGCCTCGAACAGCCTGTCGAAGGACTCATCGAACTCCTCCAGTACCTGCACCTTCAAGTCGCCTCCAAAAGCGCCGGCGAGCGCTTCGTCGACCACCCAGAGCCCCACATTCAGCAGCCTTTTTACTGGGGCGGGGATAGGCGCCCGCGGACGCTGCATTGGCGGCACGAGCTGCGCCCGGATGTTCGCCGGTCCACCCTCGGATGGGCTTGGGTACCCGCGAGCGGGCGCAGTCCACTCTGGAAGGTGCAGGAGCTTCCTTACCGACGCGGGAACTGGGGGCATCGGGAGCCTCGATACGTCCAACAGCTTCGCCGCGTACTCTAGTTGCCCCACCACCGTGCCTCCCAACCGCGTCTCGATCTGAATCACCCCCGGCACCATGTCGCAGGCTACGTAGTTCTCGCAGGTGCGGAAGAACTTCCGCATCAATGTGAGGGCGTGAAAGCCGTACTCGGGGAGCGCCTGGTAGTCCGCGGGCGTGTGGGCGACGACCCGCTGCCCGTTGATCCGGTAGTACTGAGGCATCGCCGCCAAATGACCGACTACCCGATCATCGACGACCAGGGCCCAACGGTGCATCTCGCTCGCTAGCGGGTGACTCGCCATCCAACACCAAATGGAGTGGTGCCATTCGACATCGTAGGCATTCGGCCAATGGGGGTACACAAGGGTACGTAATTTGTCGACGCCCTCCTGAAGCTCCGGGCTATCAACCGGCTGGACTACTGCCTTCATCACCGAAGCCCCAATCTAGCCTCGAGATACTCCCCCGTGCTCCAGGTGCGGAAGATGTTCGGCTTCACATCCAAGCCAACAACCTTCTGCATGTAGAACGACAGCTCCTTGATGACGCTCCGGGCGAGGCCGGCAGCAACTGGTGGCCAGAATTGGAATCGCAAGCACTACCTCCCCCAGTTGAATTTGCGCTATCCGGTTGCACTTCATGATCATTCCCGCTGCGTTGGGACAACCTGCAACTCCTAGCGGGCCGGAAGTCATTCGTCGTGCAGCGTGCTACTATAACGAAAAACGCGCGAACAGGCAACTGTTGTGCCGCGATGCTCAGGGCTAATGCAAAGTCCTGTCCACCGTAGATGGAATGCATGAACATCCGGCCGCTATGATTTCGGCGCCAACCGCAAATCTTGCACCCGAGATGTTCACCATGGATCCTATCAAATTTGCCGTCACGCCGCCGGATCAAGAGTGCAGCCTCACGACCAATCTCGCCGACCTGCTCACCCACCTGCTGCCCGTTCCCGATCAACGCAAACGGTGTGGCATCCGCTATCCGGAGTGTCGCATCTGTCCGGCACGCCCGTGCTGTACGCTGAGTTGGTGTACGCAAACCGACGTTTTCGCCAACAACAATGTCTGGTGCCGCACCGGACCGTGTTCAACGGGCGAAAACATGGAGAATAATCCACATGCTGTGCCGTTTGGTCGCTGGTACTCGGGTCGTGGGCGGCCGCTGAACTCGGGTGTTGATATGGCAACGCTCGGTGTCATCGAATTGCTCACCTACTTCCGCGCTTGACACATCCACCATTTCGGTATATGTCTCCTCCGGACAGGAGTGCATGCGTTCCTGACGGCTCAGGCACAGAATACGGAGACCACCATGGCAGAAGCCTATGCGATCACCCTTGAAGCTACCCCCGATCCAGCTGAGGTTGCGCTGGTCCGTGCCGGGCTGTCCGCTTTTAATCGCCACCATGCCGGTGATGACTCCTTTGTACCGCTCACGCTCCTGGTCCGCGACAGGGATGGGACCACGGTCGGCGGCTTGCTCGGCGGGACCTATTGGGGCTGGCTTTGGGTGGAGATTTTGTGGGTCGGCGAAGCTGCCCGCCACCAGGGTCTCGGTAGTCAACTGCTCCAGCGTGCCGAACAGATCGCGGTCGATCGTGGCTGTCATGCGGCGCACCTCGATACCATGAGTTTCCAAGCCCCTGCTTTCTACCAACAGCACGGCTATAACATCTTTGGCGTTCTGGACGATCTGCCCCGTGGCCATCAGCGGTACTTTCTCAAAAAGGACCTGGCTGGTCAGAGGGCGTTGGGAAAGAGAATGTTACTTCGAGCCGTAATGAGGCGCTTGCCGGGTCGAATACACAAATGGACGAGTGTATTTCTCTATGGCGTATCCAACCGACTTAACCGACGAGCAATAGTCAGTCATCGAGCCAATTGTGACCCACCAAAGTGACGACGATCCTTATAAAGGCGGCCGAGCGTGCAGGGTTGATCTTCGCCGTGGCGCGGATGCCTTACGGTATCACGCCCGGACGGATGTCCAATGGTGCTTGTTACAGACCGATGTCCCATCCTCCGGCACGATGCGCTCCTAGTTGGACAAATGGAAGTGGGACGGTCCTCCGCTCGCGATCCATACGGTCCTCCGCAGTTGTCGAGCCTTTCTCGAGCATCCCACGGGGCGCTCGTTTTTTGCCTGCTCTTTAAGATCCTTCGTGAGTGGTTCCTGAGGCGAAATGGGCCTTGTCATATCCACAGTGCGCCGAACCTTTCGCGACTTGTTAAGTTGAGATACTGCTGAGCGCACCCTCGAACGTATGCTGCCGTTCACTACCGGGAACTCGGTATTCCTTCTGTTGTACTCGAGCTCATCGGGCCCGAGGCGAATGATTGGGCAACCACCTGGAGCGAACCAGCCGCTATGTTTTGCGGTATACTTCATAATGTGACGATCCCCTAGCTGAACTCGAACACTGATCCCCTTTGGGAGCAAACTCATTATGCGAAGTGTAGCGCCTCAACCGTGGCAGTCGACATTGACCCGCTGGGGTGATGGCATCTTTGGCCTTGCGCTGCTCCTCACCGACAATCGGAAAACAGCTGAGCAGCTGACCGTAGCGGTCTTTGCAAGCCAGCTGCTGGGCGATCCGGCCACGCTGGAACCGCGGCTTTATAGTGCACTGCTGCGTAAGCAGCGTTGGTATCGCCTCCGTCTGCAACCACTGCTGCCAAGCGGATTTCGGAAGCACGTCCTACCCCAGCCCCTCGTTCAGCTAGCACCGTTAGACCGCCTTCTGCTCGGGCTATGGCTGCTGCGTGGCGTCGATGGTGCTGCAATCACCAGCTTTACGGGCTTGAGCTTGCCTACGCTTGCCCGTCGACTGGCATCGGCGTTGGCCAAGCTTTCCCCAGATCTCAAGGATGACGCGGGCGATTGGCTGGCTTTCAATGCCTGGGTTGCACGACAGCTACAGCCAGAAGCGCACAGGCACGACGCGGAAGTCGAGCCCCAGGCGACGAGGGATCAGGAGATCGCATGGCAACACCTGGTGGAGTCAGCTCGTGTGCTGCTACGCACTGCTTTGGGCTACCAACATCTACCGATCTCGTGCGTCGATGCCGTTGCAGCAGAGCTACACGCGCAAGGTGAAGGGCCGTTGCATTGGTGGCATCATCGGGTGGTATTGATTGGCGGCCTACTCGGCGTGGTTGGGCTGGTGCTGCTGCTACTGGTGGCTCCTTGGCAAACAGGCGTGACGGCGACCCGGACTCCGCAGCCAGCAGCACGCGAAATTGTGCAGCAAGCGCTGGGAAGCTGGGTCTCGGAGCCCGCAAGTGGGGTTCTGCATCGGCGTGTATGGGCGCGTCCTCCGCAGCGATTGGACGATACGCCATTAATTACGGACGTATGGCTTGCGGCGGGTAGCACAGAGCACCGCGTCGAGGTCCATCATGGGAGCACCTTGGTCGAGTGGCAGATCGCCGATCGTCGCGGCCAGTTCAAATACGCGGCGGAGCCTCTATTTAGCTCGTGTCGCTGGGCCGTGCCTGAGGCTCTCGATCGCCATGTGCGCGAGTATAAGCTTACGTCTGACCAGCAGCGGCAGGTTCGCGATGCGCGGCTAACCCTTGGTGCCTATGGCGTCGGCTATCAAATGCTCCAGCAGGCGGCAACGGCTGGCGACCTGCACTCCTTTGGTACGCGGGTCAAGGGGGAGATACCCTTGCTTGCGCTCGGCTTTACGGATACACAGGCGCCGTATTCCCGCAAGCTGATCTTGTGGATCGCGCCCGAAACGAAGCAGCTCCATTTAGTTCAAGAGCTTACAGGTGCCAAAGGACAGAACGCAAGCCGTGACCTGTGGCGGATCGAGGCGAGCGAAGAGATTATGTCCAAGGTGCCCTTCTCAACGCCTGACTGGCCGCGCTCAAGCAGGTTGCCGGCTGTGTTGCTGGATCCGGCCTGTCCTAGTCTGGACGCCGACCACGTCGTCAGCTTACGCACGCTCAACAGCGGTTCGTTCTGGTGGGGACAGAATTTTTTGCCCGCGATGTTGCCTGCGGGTACCACAAGCGCGGCTCTGATTGCCCCAACGCCGTTGGCTGATCGGGCGGGGACACGCACCAATATCAACGTGGTGTTTGTTGGTCCCCAGCGCTGGCTCAGCCTCCTGTTTCTGCCCCACACTTCGACCCAGGCTTTTGGAGCCGCCAATGGTAGCGAGTGGGAGGTGGAGTTCGACGATCTGTCGACGAGCGTGTCAGGAACTGCCTGCCGGGCTCGGTCGGATGGCGCCTTTTGCTTTCCATATCTACGGTTCGACAGTCGCGGCTGGAGCCGCGACGAAGTCCGGGGCATGCTTGCGACGCTTAAGCTGTTTGAGATGCATGATTGGCTCAAATATGACGGCGTGTTTCTGGAACCGGCACCGATGCCCCGCAATGTAAAGGAGGTCTTGTCTCGTACCGTCGAGGCGATGCGTCCACGTGCGGATGGTACGTTACATACGGTTATCGAGTGGAGTGTGAGGACCAGCCGTAGTCGGCTTGAGGCCGGCGACCCATATCGCCTAGCCCCGAATATTGTCGAGCCGGAGCATCTACGGGACGAGCAGTGGATTACCTACTCTAACGCCGAGACCATGCGCTATAAAGCTTTGAGCAGATTGCCGGACGGCACGCTTTATCGCGCCCTGATGAATGACGGTGCCCGAATTTCCGAGTACTCTCTGCAAGAAGGCGTTGCACGAATCGGTCTTGGAGCTCACAACCGGTGGTTTGCGCCGGAAGCGCTCGGTCGTCTGCTACTTCGTCCCTTTCTAGCGTCGACCGCGCCTATCACCATAGCCAGGCTCGACGACACGCTGTTGTTAGAGCAGACAATGCGGCAGGGCAGCGAGGCACATGTTCCTTTGGTGGTGGGGCCGCTCATGCCGCTGGTGGGTGACTTGCCTCCTGGGTTGCTGATTCGCAGGCTCTGGCTTGATAACGCCACATACCTGCCGTCGCGGGCCGAAACCGTCTATCTCGGTGGAAGCGGCAACGAGATAGTGCTGAGCACTGCTGTGGTCTCAGAGCTAGGCTACCTGGATGCGCCGCTGCCCGACGACGACTATACGCTGCCGCCGCTGCCCGACGATACGCTGCTGATTGAGCGCTCGTCCAATCAAACGGGGACCATAAACACGAATGCTCCCGTCGATACCATGACCCGCGCTCTGGTGTGGTCTACAGGCGACGGCATCAGCATGGTGCACGACGAGCCCCCGTCGCAAGCTCCCGACTCAGGCATTGCCGCAAACGATCCGCGTATAGACCGAGCGCTCCACATTCCAATCGATCACCTGGAGATGCTCGATCTGACAAAGGTGACTACGTACTTGGTTGAGGAGGAGAACGTTTACCTCACGGTGCGTCAAGGGCCCAGAACCTTGTTACGGCATAACCTACGGCTCGACCTGTCAATGCCAGCCCACCATCGAGAGCTGCAAGCGCCGAGTGTGCGGGTGCTGGTCGTCGGTCAGTACCGCGATGCCTGGTTGATTAATCATGGGACCACGCCGGTGCTCGTGGTGGAGGTGGATGACGTGCTTGTCTATGTTTCGGGTGGCTCGTCCGACTATCTCCAACATAAGCTTCCCGCCCTATTATCGAAATTGGAGTGGATTAACCTCGCAGGCTGACAGTTTTCCTGCGAGGTGGTCGTGGATTGAAGTACGCGTACGTCGGGGCTGTCGAAGAACGGGCGCCCTAGCACCTCGCGGTGGCGGGACCGCGCGACAGAATCTGCTCCACGCTGGCCGGATTGCCACTCGGTCCTTCCACGGCTATAAGTAAAACTGCTTCCAGGCCGTCCACCAATCTTCCGCACGCGACACAACTCGTCGTGCGTTTACCACTTCCACACCGTGCTTTCGGCCAAACGGCACCAGCGCATCCGGAGTTGTAAATTCTACTTCGATGCTGCAGGGCCACCCCGGCTCGTATGGGGCGACAGCTTTCAGGTCTCGTAGTGCCTCGCGCGCCCCAGCCTCAATCATTTCCCGACAGCGGGCAGGCGGAATTTGACGAGCGCTGAAGCGGCCCAAACCCTGCTTAACTGCTACGGTGGTGAGCTTGTCGCCCAGCAGCGCACGGGCCTCGCGACATGTTGCATCGTCGCCGGTTACCATCAGCACCGGACAGTTCCAATGGCCGCAGAGCGCAGCGTTGATGCCGGTCTCGCCGACCAGGGTGCCGTTGAACCACAAGTTGGTCCACGACTGTCCCGACACGGTATGGCAGAGTACGCCATCACCAGTACCGGCCATAGCGTGCATGCCCACGAAGAGCGCGGCATCACAGCCGGATTCGAGAAAGGCGGTGTATTCAGTCCACTCGCGCTGCACTACCCATTCACAGTGGGGATCGAGCTGCTCCGGAATCAGCGAGTTGAAGCTGTAATCACCACCGGCACCGTGACAGTCCATAACGACGATTTCGGTTGCGCCGGCGGCTCGTGCACCTCGTACCGCCGCGTTGATCTCTTCGGTGTAGAGCTTGCGGCCTTCCTCGTAGAGCGGCTCGCCGCCGGTCACTTGCTTCCACCGCACGATCCCCGAGACGCCCTCCATATCGCTGATGATAAATACACGCATGGTAGCCTGCCTCCGATCTTTCGCCCTATGTCAGTATGCCTGTCCTCGGGCCTACACGTCTCCATCATCAGCTATTATGGTCGATTGCCCACCGCGGCGCGAATCTCAGCGCACGACTGATGCTGCCCGTTGCCCATTGAGGCACCCACTCCTTATGCACTCTCAGCCGTGACCGTTGCACCGGCCAGGTGCTAGCGTCAGGGGGCCAGGTGCTGGAATCGCAGCACCTGGCCCCCTGACCTTCTCGAAATACTCGTGCGCACAGCAGATGGTCAGCACCTCTGCTGCGCGCACATTTTGTCTTTCCTGCCTCACGCGCTATGCTCGGTCTACCTACCCGGTAAAGCCCAGTCGTCGCTCGCGCAAGCTAACCCAGCGAGCTTGTCCAATCACAAGATGGTCAAGCACCTCGACGTCCAGCAGCTTACCGGCCTCCACAAGCTGTCGCGTTACCGCGACGTCCTCGGGCGAGGGCGTGGGGTCTCCGCTGGGGTGGTTATGAACCACAATCAGGGCGGCAGCGTTCTGCCGGAGGGCCGCCTTTCGGTTGAAGGGACGTGATTGGTTGTGGTAGGGTCGAATCGAGACGATAATTACCAGGGCTGCCCACGCTGTCAATCTCCGTGGGGCATGCAGGAAATCTTCCGAATCTTCCACCACAACACCCAGTCGATGCGCCCTTTTGTATGGTCTCATACAGAAAATTGTATTTGTGAATTTATTCACAGGAAGATACCAGCTATGGTTCGGTAGATTTCCGCAGAGTATACCCACCTCCAACGACTGGTGGTATCGGGGGCAATACATAGTCGAATGAACCTCGACCTTGCAAATGCGCGGCATCTGTGGTACAACTGTTCTTGTCGCAAGGGGGACCCGTGTGCGGCTTTGTGCACTTATGCCCGAAGCTGAGTCCTTCTTGTTCCGCAAGAATGCCTCAGCTTCAGGATGATACAGCTGAGGCATCTATGTCTAATTGGATTACGACATCCATCATCCTTGCCCACCTCTGGCTGCTGCTGATTACGTGGGTGAAGTCTGCTGCAGGTCGCGCCCTTCATCCCTCTACCTGGAAGCGTCCGCCAATTAACCGCGCTTGGCCTACGCGTACGCTGCCGTCGCAGGTCCTCCTAGGAAGTATGCTACGACCGCCGCTGCTCTCCTGGGCGGTACGGCCCCAACAAGCCATATGCTTGACAACCGGGGAGACGGAGGCCGTATGGCACCCGTAGTACCTACTGACACACCGGAGCACCGCCACCCCGCGAATACACACGCCGATGCAGCCCCGGCGGATCGCCCTGGTAGTGTTCGCCCACCACGATCCAGTAAACCTGGCCCGCGACTCAGCGGCGAACAACGGACGATCGTCCGTCGCCTTGTTGCTCAATATATGGATGCGGGCGCGGTGCAGGCCGTGTTGCAGACAGACTATCCTGAGTACCCGTCCGTCAGCGACCGCTATCTGCGGCAGTTGTGTCATGATGTTGCAACGGGCAAAGCCGGGTCGCTTGCCGACGAAGTACAGGCACAGCAGGTGCATATGTGGAAGCACGGCCTTGCGCGAAAAGAGAATCGCGTCAAAGAATTGCAGCGCATATATGGCCAGGTCCTTACACGGGAAGCGGCTGAGGACAACCCGCAACGACGCATCGCTCTGATACGGGAGCGACGCGCAATTTTGAGTCAGATTGCCCAGGAGATAGGGCCGGACGGACAGCACCGCACGCGTCAGCACCCAGACGCGCTTGGTGCTAACTCTCGAACGGATAATCGCGAGGTCGGGGCGAGTGAGGTAGCCACGAATTCTGGTCTTGCCGACATGCTGCGCATGTTCCGGGCGCGCCTCTGGTCGGCAGATGCGACAACGCCGTTGGATCTCGATATTTATCCCGCAGAAGCGCACGCGGATCTTATGGAACTCTACGACCTGCTCTCGAACAGCGTGTCACGCACCGGGACGGATGGCAGCGACAGGAAGCACGCATGATGTTCGAGATGTCCAACGCACACTCGTTCGGACAGGACTCCGCCCGCCGTTAGCAGGGAAACTGCTCGTCCTTCATCGAGTAATCTCCTGCGACTATCACGTACGACCAACCTATATGTTTTTCTGGTGACCTATGCATCTTACTTCCATCCAACCTTCCGTCAAGCAGCCTGGGCACATACCTGGGAACGAGGCGCTGCAGGCAAAGCGTATCCAGTTGGCCTATCTGTTATACACCAGCGGTTTAGCCGATTGTAATGCGATAGAGCGGTGAAGGAACGGGATGCATACCACGAGCGGCCATCCGTGGCATACTGAGGATGCTTTGTCACTCAGTCACGTCAGGAGGACCGCTCATATGCCATGGTATCGCTCCCTCCCCGCCATCGTCAAGACCATCTGGCCCGCCTTGCAGCGGCAGCAGGCCGCCACGCTCGCCCTGCTCGTGGAACTGATCATCCGCCAACGGTCGCTGTGCCTGACCAACCTCGCCCGTGGCTCCTTTGCTGAACGTGACTTCAACACCCGGTATCAACAACTGTGGCGCTGGACCCAGAACGAACGCATCGACAGCCGGGTCCTGCGCCGTGCGCTCGCCCACACCGCGCTCGCGTGGCGTGCCGGTCACAGCCAGTACCTCCCCGTCATCGTTGATACCACCGCGTGTCGCCAGTTCCGCATCCTCCAAGCGGTCTTGCCCCGTCGCCGTCGTGGGATCCCGCTGCTGTGGCACAGCTACCAGCACGGCACCATGCGTGACCAGGTCACCCGCTTCCAGCTCGCCTTCCTCGATGACCTGCATGATCTCCTGGCCGATGCCCGTGCCGGTGGCCTCACCCCCGTGCTGATTGGCGATCGGGGGTTTGCCCGCAGCGCCATCCTGCAGTGGTGCGAGCAGCACGGCTGGGCGTATCTTGTGCGCCTGCCGCAGTCCTGGCGCATCGCCCACCGCTGGTATCGTGGGTCGTTAGCCCAGTTCACGCTCGCGCCTGGACAGGTCCGCCGGTTCCTCAACATTCGGTGCGGTCCCCGGCGGCGCTTCACGGCCACGCTCGTCACTCCCCGCCTGAGCCGACGCGCCGCAACGCTCCTGAAGCGCCGCCTCAAGACCGTCCCGCCGCAGTGGTATCTCCTCACGACGACGGAGTGGACGGCGGCGCAAACGGTGGCGTGGTATCGACGCCGGT
>JADDQE010000115.1 GCA_016781525.1 bacterium
TGACAAATACACATTCTTATTGCGCAGCTTGCCTTTGCGCCCGGCAGCCCGCAGCAAGTGTTCGGCATTCGCCTTTACTGCGACCCAGCGACCCCAGTTTTGCCGTGCCTCGTCGTCAAACACAAACGCCGGAGCATAGCAGTAGGAACAGTTAAACGCGCAGCCACGGTACGGATTGAGGCTATAATGAAAGCCGGTCCCAGGCACTTCGACACTTGTGAAACCTCGTGTCTCCGTGAGAATGCTCCGAGCGTCATGCTGCGTAACCTGGACGGCATTGTTTGAATATTGAACGTTCACGGTATTCTTGCTGATTTCGTCCACGAAAGTAAAGGATGCCCGTGCGGGGGCATGCTGCGACACAAGCTTGGTTTTTGTGTCGCGCGCTTGTTGTAACTCGACGCGCGCGACACCCTATATGTAGGCCCAAATATATTAATAGCCACCCGCGTAGACCAGGTAACCGTAGTAGCGAGTGCTATTGGGGCGGTTAGGGTCGCCCGCGAAGCCGTAGTAGTAGGGCAGGGAAGTCGAGTCAGCTCTATCTCTCGCATCGCTCCGTAGTTTGCTGATGATGTTCGATGGTCCACCCGTGCATTGACCGCTAGCGATACAGAGCGCCGCGGCGCCGGCGACGTGTGGTGCGGCCATACTCGTGCCTGAATTGTTTCGGTAGCCGCCATCGTTCCAGGTCGAACGAATACATACGCCGGGAGCTGCAATGGTGTGAGCTTGGTCATCGCTTGTTACGGCGAAGTTGCTGAAGCCCGCCGCCGTATCGTCATTGTAGAGCAAGCAGCCATCTTTCGCTCCAACACCGCCCAGTTGACCATCAGAATCAGCTATCGCGGTGACCGTTAACACTTCATTGTAAGCCGCCGGCACGTTATTTTGGATGTCGGCAGTGCTGTTGCCCGCTGCAACGACATAGGTTACGCCCGCGCCAACGGATCCACAGATTGCTCTGTGCAGCGCGTCGTTGTTGCTGTTACCACAGTTCTCATCATCCGTGCCGCTCAAGCCAATACTCATATTAGCAACTTTGATCTTTAGGTTTTCCTCGTTGGCGGTGACCCAATCAACGCCGCAGGCCATGTTTGAGATGGTGCTGGAGCCGCCATTGCTGACGACTCGTACCGAGTAGATGGGCACTCCCGGAGCCACGCCCACGACACCAACCCCATTGTCCTTTGCTCCAATGCTTCCCGCCACATGCGTCCCGTGTCCACGGCCATCCTTGTAACTAGAAGTTGAGCCCCCCGCACAGTTATAGCCGCCGACGACATTGAGATCGGAGTGCGTGCTACCACTATCAATGACCGCGACCGCGAGCGTGGTGGCACCACTATTATCGACACCCACGGTACCACTACCGTCTCCCGCCACAGTTGAGCTTCGGTCAGCTTCGATGCGATTGACACCCGTTGGAAGCTGCTGACTGGTCAAAGTCGCAATCCGATCCTGCTGCACGAAGGCGACCTCGGGATCCGCCTGGATCTGCGCGAGGCGGGCAGGGGGAATCACGGCGGCAAAGCCCTTCAATGCGTGGCTATAGGTGTGTAGCGGCGCGAAGCCGTGTTGGGCCACGAGCCGTCGCGTTTTGCCGGCTGCGTCGGCAACTGCATCGTCATAGACCACAATATACTGGTTGGGGATGACATCGGATTGGGCGGCGACCGGGCGACTGACAAGCGCGGTCAGGATCAAACCGGCAATCCCGATCAGCGTCGAGACACGAGCAACGTGCATGCATATACCTCCTTAAGCAACTCTTGATCTCTGTGTTGTACAAGACTATGGGCGGGAAGCCGGACTAGGCAAGCAGGAACGAAAAGGAGACTGTAAGGCTTTGGATAGACATAAGCCGATCAGATAAAATGAGACGGCACAAGCAGAAAAGCCTGAGTCAATCCCCTAAACCTTGTACCCCGCCAGGATTGCGGCTCTCTGCTAATGAAAAAGTGAAACACAGCAAATCGCGAAAGCGAGCACGACAATCGCAAAGAACCCTGCAGCAAAGCGCCACTAGATTAAGCGCTGACGCAGAACGGGCTACCGGCTCTTCGGAAGCGTTCTCCTAGTGAGGATAGAGCAAGCGTGCCAACCGGAAATTAAGTATTAAACATTCTCTCGGTATTGACTGCTTGGCTAAAACCAACCATTCGCGCAGGGTGCTCCCAATTTGTCGAGAAATTCTCCATCTCGTCGCACATCAGTGGCTTCACGGAGCCATCTACCCCGTAAGTGGACGTACTGGGAAAAGCTGTACAGAAATGTGGGACTGTCACGAGTGCGTAAGAAGCAGCGGAACTATACCGTGTGCTGTCATGAAAGTCAATGGCATAACTGCCTGAAGATGAGAGAGTGTCGAAAATTATGGTGCCACAAAATAATAGCTTTTTCGAGCACTTAGGAAATTGCTATTGTCACAATTGTCGCAGGTTGTAGCACGAGACAACCAGGTCGATCACTCACTGTAAAGCAAGGATGCAACGGAAAAAACGCTGTTATTTGCGGGCGAGGCGCGCAAGATAATGCTGTAGGTCCGCATTCCCACCTTACACCCTGGAGAGTTGGTTTTTATCCAATAGTGCTGCGTAGATCGCCGACTGTAGACCAGCCGGCATAGGGCGCACAACCAAAGCTATAGCAGGCATGGGCTTGGTGTCCTGCATAGATTGCGGCTTGCAGTCCCGCTTCGGGTGGCATCCCATTCCCTGCCAGCCCGCGTAAGTAGTGAATCGTCGGAGGCGCAAAGCACCATTTCGACCACAAACACCACCGCGACTTCCTTCAGCTATCCTGTACAACCACCAGTCGTTATCGGGATATTGGATCTTTGAATAAAGCCAATCTTACGCGCATGACGATGCCTATTTGTTGAGAAATTCTACGTACTCGTTGACAAATACACATTCTTATTGCGCAGCTTGCCTTTGCGCCCGGCAGCCCGCAGCAAGTGTTCGGCATTCGCCTTTACTGCGACCCAGCGACCCCAGTTTTGCCGTGCCTCGTCGTCAAACACAAACGCCGGAGCATAGCAGTAGGAACAGTTAAACGCGCAGCCACGGTACGGATTGAGGCTATAATGAAAGCCGGTCCCAGGCACTTCGACACTTGTGAAACCTCGTGTCTCGGTAAGAATACTCTGGGCTTCGACCGCCGTAACCAGGATCGCCTCTCTGGATTGCAGCGTGTTCATCCGATCTATGACATTTTCCACGCACGGAAGTATAGCATGTACGCACGAACAAGGAACCCGCAGCTGGTCATCGGCTTGAAAACGAAAACCTGAGCCATGGGTCATGGATAGTCAATAGTGCTAATATTGTCTGATGCATTCGGTTGCTCGATAAGCACCTGCACGTGTTTTCCGCTAAAATGCCAGGCACGCCGAAACCTTCACTGCCCTCATAATTCGAAGGGAAAGGAGCATGTAGTGGTCAAGCGACAGCTACTCGTGCGACGGTTGCGAGAATTATCAACTCTTGGCTTGTTGGGCGCGATGGGTCTCTACGCGGTTTGGCCATGGTTACCCCTACCACAGCAGGCTAATCGTCCGCGAACTATCATATTTTACGGCTTCAGTATCCTGGGCGATGTCATGGACAATGCCGTATTTCCAGCGTTCCAAGAAACATGGTATAAGCAGACGGGCGAACGTGTTGAATTTATTAGTTCGTTTGCTGGCTCAGGGACGATTACGAACCAGTTGATTATGGGGGTTCCAGCTGATGTTGCCGTGCTATCGCTTGAACTCGACGCACAGCGGCTGAGCGCAGCGGGAGTGATCGACTCAGACAGCTGGCACCAACTGCCACACAAAGGCGTCGTTAATCGGACACCTTTTATCATTGTGGCACGTCCCGGCAATCCAAAACAGCTGCGGGATTTTGAATCGCTAGCTCAGCCCGGCGTCGGTGTCGTACATCCCGATCCGCTGACATCCGGTGGCGCAAACTGGGCCATTATTGCCGAGTACGGCGCCGGCACGCGACAGCAACGAGATCAGCCCGAGGCTGGGAAAGATCTCTTGCGCGGCATCTGGCGCAACGTGGTCGCCCAAGCAGCGTCCGCCCGCGCCGCACGCACTCAGTTTGAGAACGGATTTGGCGATGCGCTGATTACGTACGAGCAGGAGGCACTGTGGGATCGGAGTAGGGGCCAGCTCGACGCCGAGATTGTTTATCCCCGGAGCACCATCTTGAGCGAACACACCGTTGTCGTGATTGACCGCAACATTGATCCAGACGAGCGTGCGTTGATTGACGGCTTTGTTGCGTTTCTATGGAGTGACGAAGCTCAGCGCCTCTTTGTAGAGCGCGGCTTTCGTAGTGTGGACGAACGGCTCAATGAGCACAACCCGGGGTTCGGAGCAATTGCAGATCCCTTCTTGATCGAGGATTTTGGTGGCTGGACCCAGGCTAAGCGCGAGATCGTCGATGGCATCTGGAAGAATCAGGTATTGAAGGAGGTCGGTCGATGAGAGCAGTCGCCCTTGAAACGCCTCGACGTCGCAGCGAGCGTTCCGCAGCGCTGATTCCCGTCAGTATGCTCGTACTCGTGCTCCTGCCGTTGCTGCTCCTCCCGCTCGCAGCCGTCTTTATCTTTGCCTTTCGTGGCGGGGTTTCAGCATTCGTGAATGCGCTCCGAACGCCCGACGCTCAGTTCGCGCTCCGCTTTAGTCTGCTGGTTGCCTTTGCCACGGCGGTCATCAATGCTATCCTTGGCACCTTCGCGGCTTATGTCTTAAGCAAGTACCGTTTTCCAGGGGAGCGACCTCTCGGGATTGTCGTCAATCTGCCCGTAGCAATTCCAACGGTTGTCGTCGGTACATCGCTCCTCCTCCTGTGGGGGCCAATTGGGCTGCTTGGACGCTGGTTGGAGCCGTGGGGACTCCAGCCGATGTTCACACCGGTCGGCGTCCTGCTCGCACATCTTTTCGTCACCTTCCCATACATGCTTGGCACGCTCAAACCTTTGCTGGACGAATTAGAAACGACCTATGAGGAAGCGGCTTACACCATTGGTGCAAATCGTTGGCAGACCTTCCGGTATGTCTTGCTTCCGGCCCTGCGTGGCGGCCTATTTACAGGTGCGTTGCTGACATTTGCACATTCGCTCGGCGAATTCGGAGCGACAGTCCTCGTCTCCGGGAATCTGCGTCTCCGGACGCAAACTGCCCCGCTCTATATTTTCGCGCAATTTGAGGCAGGCAACATTGCGACCGCGAACGCCATTGCAGCCGTGCTAGCCATCCTATCATTCCTTATCTTCTTCTTCCTGCTGCGCTATACCGGCAAGCCAAACGAACGGAGGCATTGATGTCAATTGTGCTTGAGCGACTGACGAAGCGCTTTGGCAACCAGCTGGTCGTTGATCGGGTATCGCTGGAAGTTGCGGACCACGAGCTCTTTGTGCTGCTGGGAGCAAGTGGCAGCGGCAAAAGCACCGTGTTGAGGCATATTGCAGGCTTAGTTCAAGCGGATTCTGGCCGGATACTGCTGCATGGCCAGGATGTGACAGCGTTTACACCGCAGGAGCGTGGCGTCGGTTTCGTCTTTCAGAATTACTCGATCTTCCGGCACATGAGCGTGGCCGAGAATATTGAATTTGGGCTCAAGATCCGGAAGATGGCAGCTGCCGAACGGGCCAAGCAGCGCGATCATCTCCTGGACTTGGTAGGCTTAGCAGGGTTGGGTGGACGATACGCACACCAGCTATCAGGCGGGCAGCAGCAGCACGTCGCGCTTGCCCGCGCGCTTGCCTACCAGCCAAAAGTATTGCTCCTTGACGAGCCATTTGCGGCACTGGATGTTAAGATTCGCGGTCAACTCCGGCGCAGTCTCAAACAGATTCAGCGACAATTGGGCGTAACGACAATCCTCGTCACGCATGATCAAGAGGAAGCCTTTGAGCTGGCAGATCGCATCGGGGTTATGGATCGTGGGCAACTCATCGAAGTTGGCGCGCCGGAAGTGCTCTATGCTCGGCCACAAGCACTGTTCACGGCAACCTTCCTTGGAGCAGGGATGGTCTTGATACGCCGGAAAGAGGCTGACGTAGCGCAGTTCGGTAGCTTACGGCTCCCGCTCCCCCCCGATGCACCAGGTGAGAAAGGAAGCCGTGTGCAGGTGCTTTTCAGGCCTGAGCAGGTAGTACTTAGTCAAGACGCTCCACCCAGTGGCACGCAAACCGTTGGGCAAGGTATGGTCATTGAACAAACCTTTACTGGAGCACAGCGGCGTGTGCGGTTGCGTCTTCCACATTTGAGCGGTACGAGGCAAATTGCACCATCGGCACCGTTTGGGGAAGAGGGTCTACTCGTGGATGCGCTGCAATCGAGTAGTGAGACGGTGACGGCAGAAAGCGTTTGGGTATCGCTCCGCGGGTGGCATATGCTGAGCCCACCACAGCCGCGAGTATTGCTGTGCCAACCATCGGCGGGAGTGCCAAATGGAACGGCGCTGACTCGTTATCTCGCCCACCAACTGGACGCATCAGTTATGATGTTG
This sequence comes from bacterium, assembly GCA_016781525.1. GTDB lineage: Bacteria > Chloroflexota > Chloroflexia > Chloroflexales > Kallotenuaceae > LB3-1. Next base: position 6,516 of record JADDQE010000115.1, read on the forward strand.
GGAATTGATGCCAATGGCGAAAATTCAGATGGGTTGCGCAATGTGCTCCTCGAGCGCCAACGAGAAGCCGAATTGGCTGCGGACGTGCGTGTGCGCCACGGTGATCCCGTTGAGCAAATCGCATCTGAGCAAGCAGAAGTGTTGTACGATCTGCTCGTTTTACCCACGTCGAAGCGACCCAATCAGCTTGATCCGCTGGTAGCACAAGTACTAGAGCGGATGAATCGTTTCTGGTCAACACCTGTATTAATCGCCAACAACGACCATTCACGGATTAAGAGCGTTCTCATCTGCACAGCAGCAGGTGAACCAGGGAAAAGTGATGTGCGTGTTGGGGGTCGATTGGCGCGACGGCTGGGAGCAAAGGTGACGCTGCTCTACGTCACGGCGGAACCGGGAGCCGTGCGTCCCGAGGCCCGCACCCACCTCGAGCGAGCCGCGGCAACGCTACGAGCCTTGGAGGTTGACGGTAGCGTCGAAACCCGTACGGCAGCAACGCCAACAGAAGGCATTCTAGCCGAGGCCCGAGAAGGCAACTACGACTTGGTCGTTTTGGGAAGCCATGGCCCGCAAGCGCGCTCAGTTTTCGGCCGCGATGACGTAACCTTCCAGGTGGCGTCGAATACCGATCATTCGCTTCTGGTCGTACCCGAAGAGGCTTTATAAAAGAACTACACCGGACACCTCGCATTAGGAGTGCTTTACACAAAAACTGAAAGTACGAAGACCATAAAATGTCTACGCTTCGACAAGCCGATGTCGCGCCCTTATCCTCCATTGCACCACTTCATGGCGGGTATAGTGACCTCTTGTGCTTCAACGAGGCAGGTGTAATTCTATTCGCTTGCGCATATGTGTCTTGATACCAGACTACAAGGGGGAGCGTCCTTATCAGCTCTCAGTTAGCATGAAAGTAACAGATATGCCCACAGGCAAACAACGGCAGGTCGGCATAAAGAAACTATCTATCACGTGGATTAGCATAATTCTGTTCGTTGTGCTCCTCCAAGGTGCTGGCTTACTTGTTACAACGAGAAGCCTCGACGCCATGTCGCAGCGCATTTTTATCGATGCGAGCGGTCTCCAAGCGAACCATGCTTTCGAGATCGCTCTCCTCAGCCAACGTCGCGCAGATCTTCTCTTATACCTCACTGGCGCTGAAGAATACCGGCAACAGGGCGATACAGCACTGCGAGAGGCCGGTTCTCGTATCGCAGGCTTACGCAGCAATGTGACCTCACGGGATGAACAAGTGCTGGTTGACACGATCGAACAAGAATTCCGTACCTTTACCGGAATTACGCAGACTGCCGTAAACAATGCACCAGAGTTGCTATCGCCCCTAGTTGACCGCCTGCTGGAAACTGTGCATCAGCACCGTGATCTTAATGCGCAACAGATGCAAGATACTGTGCGAGCAAGCATGAATTTGCATCGACTGATGGACGCTCTAGCACTTGCCCTGTTCATCTCGGCTGTTCTCGTGGTAGGCGTAGGGGGCCTGATGCTATGGCGGAAGATATTTCATCCGATCCTCCTCTTGTCCCAAACGGCCCAAGCCGTCCAGGCAGGGAATAATCAGGCGCGTGCGCAAATTCTACGTCACGATGAATTAGGAGCCCTCAATACCACCTTCAATGAGATGGTCGACGCAATCAGCCAACGGGCGCAAGAGCGCCGTGATTTTGTGGCGGCGGTTGCGCACGATGTGAAGTCGCCGCTTATAGTGGTGAGCAGAGGAGTTGAGCTGTCTTGGAAAGCACACGATAGCCACAGTGCCGAAAAAAGCCCTGTGCATCATCGGGACTAATGGTGTCCAGCCCATCCGCGACGGCCTGTTCTAACGCCGCAGGCGTGCGGGCGGCGACTTTCCGCAACCACGCTTTTAGCTTGGCAAAGGCACTTTCAATCGGCGACAAGTCCGGCGAGTACGGCGGCAGATACCAGAGCTGACAGCCGCGGGCTTCAATCAGCTCCCGCACCCGGTGCCCCTTGTGCGCACTTAAGTTGTCCAGCACCACAATCTGTCCTGGATGCAGCGCGGGGGCTAAGATGTGTTCAAGATAGCCTTCGAAGACATGGGCATCGGTTGCGCCACTGATCATAAAGGCTGGACCCATGCCGCTGAGACTCATGGACGCGATCACGGTGGTATTCGGTGGTGTATTGCGCGGAACGACGCCAAGCGCTAATGTCCCGCGTGGCGCGCGGGCATACCGGCGGGTCAGATTGAGATTTGTGGCACACTCATCCACGATCACGAACCTGCTGGCGACATGATCGGTGATGTGCACACGAAAAGCTGCTCGGCGCCACGGGTCACGTTCAGACGCAATCAGGGACTTTTTTTACGCGTCCAGTTCAGCCGTCGGATGGCGCGGCCCAGGGTCCACTGACTCAAGCTCGTCGCGTGTTCAGCATTCCAGCGGGCAGCGTGTTCAGCAAGGGTTGCATCCGGCTGGGCGGTGAGTTGGGCACGGAGGCGTGCTTCGTCATCACTGGTAATCCGGGGCGGTTGGCCAGGACGTGGGCTGGGGGCAAGGGAGCCATAGGCTGCCCGGCGCGTCAGCCAGCGTTTGATCGTCGCGTGACTGACCTGGAAGGTGCGCACCACCTCGGCACGCGGCATGCCGGTATCAAGCGCGTCAAGCACGCGTTCTCGGAGATCGAGCGAGTATGCTTTCATTGGTGCGTACTCTACCACAAGCTCATCTTCTCCGCCCATTACTATAGTGTTATTGACAGTGCGGCTCAACTCCTGCGTAGTAATAAGCTCTCGTCCGAGAAAACCACGTACTGGTTGGTGGCCATCAGCCAACACGCACGCAAGATCGAGGCGCTGCTTGCCGACTTCTTAGAGGCTATGCAGGATGAGGTTGGGCTCGACAAATTGCAGCAAGAACAGATCGATTTCGGCGCACTTGTGCGAGATATCATCGACGAGCAGGCAGGCGTGACGCAAACTCACCAGCTACGAGTTAGTGTCGACGATCGGTGTTGGGTACATGGTGATCGTCGAAAACTCGAACGGATGGTGGCCAACCTCGTGTCTAACGCCGTCAAATATAGTCCGACCTGTACTGACGTTCTTGTGACCGTCAGGCAATCGGAGGGCATGATTCGTTTGAGTGTGCAAGACCGAGGTGTTGGTATGGCACCAGATGAGGTTCAGCAGATTTTTCGCCCGTTTGTACGCCTCGAACGGACACGTGACGGTGTGCCAGGGACAGGGTTAGGCCTTGTTTCAGTCAAGAAGATCGTGGAGGCACATCGTGGCCGCATTGGTGTCAGGAGTCAGTTACACATGGGAACTCTGGTCGAGGTAGACTTACCAAGCACTTCAGCAGTGTAGTCTCGCCTGAGAGACGGGTCCGCAGCACAAAGAGCTTGAAGTAGATTAATTCGGCCAGCTTCATAATTCGCAAAGCTGCTGAATAGCTATCGGCCGAGCGCAAGGAGCCGCCCTCTCCCTTATCAAGAAGTTGCAACAAGCTTGTCTCTCACCGTAAGAGGCCATAACCGAACGGAGCGAGAAGGACCTGGGCAACGCCCATCGTCGACACTTTCAGCTAGCGACGCTTGTACTGCTGGACAAGTAGAATTCTCACCCTCAGACTAATTGTCGTTTGTGGGCAAATTCTCCATCGTCGTTGACAAATACACATTCTT
>JADDQE010000171.1 GCA_016781525.1 bacterium
CAACACTGCCAGTGTTGCGCTCTCCCAGCTGAGCTACAGCCCCAAGTTGTTGGTGGACCTGGGGGGATTCGAACCCCCGACCTCCGCATTGCGAACGCGGCGCTCTCCCAACTAAGCTACAGGCCCACAACACCTCAACAGCGCGCAGAGTATAGCACGCCGGCCCCTGCTTGTCAAACTGAGCATGCGCTCATGCGCTCCGCTCGGGCCTGCTCAAAGCGCTTGACGAGGAGCGGCCAAATGCCCTAACATCCGGCTACAACGATTGGTTTCGGGGATCAGTCGTACTCGCCAAGCAACGGCGCGCTGCTTGCAGAACAGCCATCAACCATGCAGCCGAGGATACCATGAGACAAAGCCTTCGAATCACGCTGTTGCTAATGGCAACACTCTGGTCGACACTTTTAGCCGCTTGTGGTGGGGTGCTTGTGGAAGCGCCTTCGGATGCGGCGCAGCCATCACCGTCGGGCTCACCTTCGGTGGTGGCGGCGGCGCCGAGCGCTACAACCGCACCATCGGCCACGAGCGCGCCGACCACGACCTTTGTGCCTACCGCCATGGCCACGCCAAGTGTCAGCGCCGCGCCCACTGCGACGGCTACGGTGGCCACGGCAACCACAGAGCCAACCGTGTCGAGCACGCCCACCGCTACCACCACGGTAGCGGCCAGCCCTGATGGTGCAGCTACGGCTTCCCCATCAGCCGCGGTCCGTCCCGACCTCCGCGGCCAGATTGCTTTTGTACGTGACGGCAGTATCTACGTCTACCAACCGCAGACAGGCGCGGTCAACCTGCTCGTCGAAGATGGCCGAGACCCACAGTTTTCGCGCGATGGCACGCAGATCGTTTTTGTGCGCGACGATGGCCTTTACCTCGCGGCTGCGGATGGGACGAACGAGCGACAGATCGCCTCTCAAACAAGCATCCAGTCGCCGCGCTGGACCGACGATGGCTCAAAGGTCGCGTTTGAACGCGTGGTCGATCCGACTGTATTCGGCCGTGGTGAAATCTGGACGATCGAGCTGCCAAACGGTGAGCCGGTTCGGGTCGCGGCGGGAGCTGACCCAGCGTGGGCACCCGACGGGAAGCGCCTTACCTACGTTAGCGAAGCCGAGGGAGCCATACGACGAAATCAGCTGCGCCTCACTAACTGGCAAGGGCAGCGCGACTGGGGAGTTATCAGAACAATCCCAGCCAATACCCCGTCGATTGGCATTCCCGGCAATCAGCTACCGCCCTCAGATCTGGAACACCTACTATTTGCACCGGTTTGGGACGCCGAAGGCAAGGTCATTTACGTCCCTGCCTTGGTGCTCATGCAGGTCGAGACCGACTTTGTTATTCTGGAGCGCGCCGACGCGACAAACGGCGGCTCGATCTTTTTGACCGAGCTCCCCTTCGGCGTTCTGGACGCCGTAAGCTCGCCCGACAGGCGGGCAGTGCTGTTTACGACAGGCAGCGCCCGTGGCGACATCCAGCTCTTCGCGCGCCCAATCGCTGCAGATGCAAGCGATGGTGCGTATAGCTGGGCCCAGACACGTGAGGTCGCGATGAACGAAGCACCGGCCTGGTCCCCGACCTCCGATGCGGTGGCCTACATTCGCTGCTCGCTCGATGATCCCAACCGCTGCGACCTCGCATTACTTAAGCCTGGGCTCGAGCAGCCCGAGGTACTTGTGCCCAACCTGTTCGCAGGGGCAGCCGCCGACCGCGGCGCTAGCTTGTCCATTGCGTGGGGCCAGTAGTGAGGCAGAGCGAGCAGCCAATTCGGGTACTCATCCTGGCGCGGGCTGTGTACCCGCTCCATGGATTCGGCGGCATCGAGCGGCACGTCTTTCATCTCGTAACACACCTTGCGCGGCAGGGTGTCGACGTTTCACTCGTGGTGGGACGACCACCCGGCGGACAAGACGAGCAGGTGAGTCGGCAGCAGATTCTTGAGGCCGCCCGCCTGGAGGACGCGCCGATCGCTGTGCAATTTCTGCGCTACGACCTGACATCTCCCATTCTACGACCCAACAGCATTATCGGTCGACAGATTAACTATCCAATCTTTGCCTTACGCGAAGGACGGTTTGCACGCCGGCACGTGCAAGCTGGCATGATTGATGTGGTACACTCACAAGGGCTGTGCGCGTTTGGATATGCATGGGAGCGACAGCTGCACCGGTGGTTGCGTACAGCGCCCTTTATCGCCAATCCACACGGACTGGAAGAATATCGCACCCCAGACTGGCGTAAACGGGTCGCCTACATGCCGTTTCGGGCGCTCTACTCCTGGGGCCATCGCAAGGCGAACCGTGTTATCGCAACCGATGCAGTGACGCAAGATGACCTCCCGAAATATCTAGGCGTTGCGCAAGAGCAAGTGGTGGTCATCCCGTCGGCGATCGATGTGGAGGAGTGTTTGGGCTTTGTCGACCAGCAGCAGCGCGCTCAGCTGCGCGAGCGCTTCAAGCTCGACGCTGCCGATCCCGCAATCTTAAGCGTAAGTCGGCTTGAGCGGAACAAAGGGTATCACGTCCTGCTCGAGGCGCTGGCTCTGATACGGGATGCCCTGCAGCCTGGGTGGCGCTGGCTTTTGGTAGGGCAGGGCAAAGAGGAAGCGGCTCTGCGACACCAGGCAGCTCGGCTGGGCTTGGACGAACATATTGTGTTTGTCGGCAAGCTGAACGACACAGAGCTTCACTCGCTATACGAGGCGGTCGACATGTTTGTCCACCCGACGCTCTATGAAGGATCATCGCTGGTGACGCTTGAAGCCATGATCCATCGGCTGCCAGTAGTCGCGACAGCTGCGGGCGGTATTCCCGACAAAGTCTTTCCGGGCCGCAATGGGCTGCTCGTCCCGCCCGGCGATGTGGCCGCATTAGCCAAGGCGCTGCGGACGACGATTGATCTTCGCGGCCAGTGGCAGCGCTGGGGTGAGGAAAGCGCGCGCATCGTCGAAACGACCTTCGCGTGGCCGATCGTGGCGAAGCGCACCAAGCAGGAGTATGAACGGATGCTCGCAAGGAGACGTAACTCATGAGCCGGCCAGCTGAAGCGCGGCAATCCCCGGCAACGCTCAGAGCGCTCCCTACGGCTCGCGAGACCAGCTCACGCTCGCTCATCGGGCCGCTCGTCGTCTCCACAGTTATGATGCTATGGGGCGTCCTGCTTCGCGCTCCAACCGCAACCTACACCGGGCCACCCGATCAGGCCGCATTTAATATCCACATCTTCGAACATCTTGGAGCGTATTCGGATATTACCTCGCTCTATTTTCGCGACCAGCTTTGGCACCACCGGATGCCGTATTTCGACTACTATGTCGAGTATCCGGTTCTGATGGGCTGGCTGATCTGGCTGATTGGCTTCGTCAACACCGGCGTGATGCCCTACTTGCTAGCAACGGCCACGGTCATGCTGCTCTGTGGACTGGTTACAGTATGGCTTGGCGGCTACTTCAAGGGGGCGAACCTTTGGCTATTGGCGCTCTCGCCGACCCTGCCGCTCTACGTTGTACTCAACTGGGATCTGTTCGGCATCATGCTGACCGTTGCGGCCCTGCTGCTCTTCCACCGCAATCGCGACGGATGGGCCAGCGTGCTGCTGGCTGCCGCCGTTTGGACTAAATTTTTCCCGATTGTGCTGGTTCCACTTGTTTTGTTCGATCGAGTGCTCAAGTCGCGCTGGCAGGACGCAGCGCTAATTGCGGGTGTATTTGGCCTAGTAAGCCTGCTGATCAATGGGCCAGTTGCCCTTATGTACACCGAGCAGGGCTGGCAACTCCGCGACACGTGGCTCCATTTCTTCCGCTTCAACCAATCGCGTGGCAGTGAACTTAACTTTTGGACCTTTTTCCACGGCTATCAGCTCACACTTCAGCAGATTAACACCTTAAGCGCGCTGCTCCTGATTGTGGGGATAGGCATCATCTTGCTACTGATGTGGCAGGGTAGCCGTCACAGGCGCGGGACGGGGCCGGAGCTACTGCTCCTGGCATCGCTCGCCGCGATCGGCTGGTTTTTCTTCATCAACAAGGTGTACAGCCCGCAGTACAGCTTGTGGCTGGCCGTGCTTCTGGCGCTTGTGGCTGCTCGACCAGCGCTAGCAGTTGCGTTTGCTGCGGTTGATCTAAGCTACTTCGCCGGAAGCTTTATCATTTTATACTTGGCGGTGACACAGAACCCTGCGCAAGACTGGTTCTTTGTTCAGGCGCTCTTTCCGACAATGGCCCTGCGTGAAGCCGTGATTTTGGCGATTGTGCTGTATGCAGGATGGCGGCTGGTCCGAGGAAACCCTGAAGAAATTGTAACGAGATGAATTTGCAGCACCAGGATGATCACCATGAACAGCTTTAGCATCGGTGCAACCTACTGGCCGCGACGTAAGGGTCCACTCTTATGGGCCGATCCGGATCGCGGCGAGATCCGCGACGAATTTCAACAGCTTACTGCGGTCGGCATCGACACGCTGCGCCTGCCGTTACGCTGGGAAGAATTCCAGCCGCGGCCGGAGCGGGTCGCAACAGGCGCGCTACGAGCACTGGAGCAGACGTTAGACCTAGCTACTGATGCCCGGCTGGGAGTGGTGCTGCAGCTGTTGCCGCTGGCGGTAGCGGGTGCAATCCACCTCCCATCCTGGGCGACTGCTGCCAGCTTCGCAGCTGATATGACCCTCTCGACCAAGTTCGGGCCACTGGTGATTGTGCGCAACGAGCAGCGGCCACCACTCGTCTGGGAGCGCACTGCGCATCACACCGAGGTGCGTGATTTGTGGGCCAATCCAGCTATGCGCGCCGCGCAGCGTAAGCTGATCGCGGAAGTGGTGGGCTACTTTGGTGACCATCCGGCGCTCAGTGGATGGGAGCTTGGCAGCGGGGTCGAGCTTGCCCGGGCACCCTCGTCATCCGATGCAGCTGCCGAGTGGATCGGCGAGACCGCGGATGCTGTGCGCGAACATGGCGGTCGGGGTACGCTGTATTACGCGGCGACGCTCAGAGCACTCCGGCGGCGTGAAGGACCGCATCCCGAAGCGCTGGTGGCGGCGAAAGTAACGCCGGTGATCAGCGTTGTGCTGCCGGAAGGGCCGTTGGGTGGAGCAGTGCCGGACGTCGACGCGCTGCAGTTCATCGCCACGTTGGTCTATTCGCTCTGCGGTCAGATGCCGGCACTAATCCTGGGAGTTCCCGCGGTTGCCAATGGAGCGAATACTACCATCGTGGACCGGGCTTACGGCCGCGAGATTGAGCAGCCGTTGCTCGACCATGACGCACACGCTCGCCTGCTTGAGACCGCCTTACCAGACCTCCGAGCCGCAGGCGTACCCGCTCTCTGGTTCGCGCACAGCTACTGCTACGGCGAGCCGTTCCCGCCCGAACGCGCACACAGTCAGCGCGAGCGCATGATGGGCTTGTTCGACACGGACGGCGCGGAGCTGCCTGTGGCCAGCGTGGTGCAGAGTTTCGCCGGTCAGACAGCATCTTCGAGCACTGTCGCCACAAAGACCCTTGACGTCGAGGACTACTGGGCCGATCCCGCCATGCATTTTCGCCGGCTTTGGCGGCACTGGCAGGCGAGCGACGAAGAGGAGCAGAAATAAATCGACAAGAACACCCTTGGAGCCAAAGTGTGTCCAGCCTATGTCACGACATCATAGGACGTGGCTTCGGCTGGCTCGCGGAAGAGTGCCTTGACACGGGACCAAAATCCCTGGAAGAAAGCACTCGAACGATAGGCCTCTAGCACAGCAGCATCTTCCCAAACACTCCAGGTCGCGAACGACGCGGCGGCATCCGTCTGTCGCAAGAGCTGAACGCCGTGACAGCCCGGCTGCGCGCTAATTGTCGACCGCGCCGCGTCGAAGAGCGCGAGAAATTCGTCGACTTTATCGGGCTGAAAGTGCATCCGCACGAGCCGCGTGAGCATAGAGACCTCGAGCACATAGCAGAACAGAGACGGGAGAACAGCGGTCCCAGGAATCCAGGGGGCATCTGCAGGGCACCGATGGCGCGTGCTTGGATTAGAGACTGTACGCTTCTAGCTCCCGAGCTAGCTTGATCTCGCCGGTAAAGCCAGCATCGCGCACTTGGGCAATTGCCTCGGCCTCGGGCATTGTATATTCAGCACTGTAGTGTATCAGGACAAGCCGCTGGATCCCACAGCGAACGGCTATTGCACCTGCTTCACGCGGCAAGGTATGGCCATGACGCTGGGCAGGATCGTTGATCGTCGCCTCGTGGATCAGCGTATGCGCCCCCTGCGCCAGCAGCTCCAGCTCCGCACAAGGCTCGGTGTCGGCTGAGTAGACGATCGCCTGTTGACGCTGGTGGTCGACGAATTTGAAGGCGAGCGTTGGGCGGCTGTGCCGGACAGGCGTCGAGTAGATGCTGAACGCCTCGTTCTCGATCAGCAGCTGATTTGGAAGCTCGTCAAGCTCGTGCCAGTCGGCAGCACACATGTGACCGGCCTGCTCCAGCCCAAGAGCGGCGCAGAGCTGGCGAGCCATTTTCAGTGTCGAGGCGTTGGCATAGACATTGAAGGTACCCCGATAGCCCGCTAGCCACAGATGAAACAGAAACGCCGGCACGCCATAGATATGATCGGGGTGGTTATGGCTTAAGATCATACCCCGCAGCCCTGTTGGCTCAACACCCGCGCGCAGTAGCTGCTGGTAGGCCCGACCAGCACAGTCGACCAAAAAGCCGCCGGAGGGCGAGTCCCAGACCAAAAATGTATTGTCACGGTCGCGGTCGGGCAGGGCAGTGCCCGCGCCTAAAATCACCAGTCGTTGGCTCATCCCGCTGTTCCTCCACACGCGAGCGAGTATAGAATTTGCTTGCGCGACTGTCAACGTCCAGGAAGATACAAGGGATTGCAAGTCTACGCTGCTGGTGGTCTGCGAAGTTTCCGGTCCTGGAATTGCTGCGTAGGAGCCGCATGGTAGTGCAGTGTCGTTCGTTCGCCAACAGGCTGTTTGAATTTTTACACAGCAGAGATTACGGACAGAATGAGCTTTTACAGAGGAGAGCATGGCACGGGTAGCCTATTTTGACTGTTTTAGTGGCGTCAGCGGTGACATGACACTAGGCGCGCTGATCGATGCCGGCGTTGACCTCCGGCAGCTTGAGGCGGAGCTCGATAAGCTGAATGTTGCTGGCTGGGAGCTAGAAGCCGAGCGCGTGGTACGCTACGGCATTGCCGGCACGCGCCTACATGTCCGTACGACTGAGCAGCATGTCCACCGGCACCTCGGCGACATCGCGGCGATTTTGCAGGCGAGCCAGCTTGCTCTCGATGTACAGCAGCGGGCACTAGCAATCTTTCGCCGGCTAGCCGAGGCAGAAGCGGCCGTGCACGGAACTACACCCGAGCAGGTTCACTTTCATGAGGTCGGAGCGCTGGATGCGATTGTCGACATCGTAGGTGTGGTGATCGCTCTCAAGCTTCTCGGCGTTCAGCAAATTTTTGCCTCGTCGCTCCCGCTCGGCAGCGGCTGGATTAACGCGGCACACGGGCGTATTCCGATCCCAGGGCCAGCGGTACTGCAGCTGCTTGGTGCGGTAAACGCGCCCCTACAGGCCGACGACACACCCTTTGAGCTTGTGACACCGACAGGCGCGGCCATACTAGCCGAGCTGGCGACGTTCCAGCGGCCGGCCCTAGCGATCAGTGCGGCTGGCTATGGCTTTGGCGCAAGGGACATTGGGCGGCTCAACGCGGTCCGCGTTTGGCTGGGCGAAACAGAGGCCGAAGCTTTTCCAGGGGGTCCGCAGGATCGGGTGGTACTGTTGGAGACCAACATCGACGACCAGTCCATGGAACAGCTCGCGTATACGGCTGAGCGCCTGCTGCAGCCGGCGGCGGGAAGTGGTGCGCTGGACGTGTGGTGGACGGCCATCGGAATGAAGAAAGGGCGTCCAGCACTCAAGCTATCGGTATTGGCCCGGCCTGCGGACGAAGAAGCTCTGGTTACCGCCATTTTTCGAGAGACGACGAGCCTCGGCGTGCGCCGACAGCTGGTCGACCGTTGGATTTGCGAGCGAGAAAGCCGCAGCGTAAGCACGCCCTGGGGCCCTGTGCGTGTCAAGGAACAGCGCTGGCGTGGCGAGCTCCTAGGCGTAGCGCCGGAATACGAGGACTGCGCGGCGATCGCCCGTACGCATGACGTACCATTGCGCGCGGTTTACGCTGCTGCGCTGGAGATGACACATGAAGCATGACCAACGTTTGAGGCGCGTTCTCACGCAGCGGCCGTGTGGTTTGCTCACGGATATCGATGGCACAATCAGCCCAATCGCCGCGACACCTGACGCTGCGCGGGTATCGCCCGGCGCGCAACACCACCTGCGCATCCTTGCGCGCTACCTTGACCTTGTCGGCGCGGTCTCTGGTCGTGCGGCGGCCGACGCAGCTGCGATGGTTGGCCTTTCTGAGCTGGTATACATCGGCAATCATGGCATGGAGCTGTGGGAAGCGGGCGTGTCGGAGCCAACACCGGAGGCAAAGCCGTACGTAGACACAGTGGCCACGGTGCTTCGCGAGGCCGAGGCGCAGGTCCAGCTACCGGGCATTCTCTTCGAGAACAAGGGCGTTACCGGCTCCGTTCACTACCGGCTGGCGCCGGAGCCCGAGCAAGCTGGTGCTGCGGTTGGGGCCGTGCTTCAGGCATTAGCAGTGCAATACGGTTTACGGATAACCGGCGGGCGTTTTGTGTGGGAGTTACGGCCCCCGCTGGAGATCAACAAGGGCACTGCCGTTCAACAGCTTGTAGGCCAACGTGGCCTGCGCGGCGTTATATTTTTGGGTGATGATCGAACGGACGCCGATGCGTTTCAAGCACTGCGTGAATTACAGCAGCAGGGCGTTTGCGAAGCATTGAGTGTGGGAGTTGTTGGAGCGGACACACCGGCGATTGTGCGTGAGCTAGCCGATATCGTGGTAGAGGGTGTTACCGGTGTGGAGCAGCTGCTCGCACACATGACCGAGCTGGTGGCGCAGCAGCGCGACCAAACGATTCGCGAAGGCTGAGGTGAGGCTGTGCTGCTAGCGTGATACGGAAAGCATCTCACGGACGGCGGTCTCAAGCTGCGCGACAAAGAACGGCTTGGCGATGAACTGGTCGACCTGGCCCGCACCGATAGCCTTGCGTACCTCCGTCGCGGCGTAGGCGCTGATCATAATGACCTGGCTGTTCCAGCGCTCCTTAAACTCGCGCGCCAGCTCAAGGCCACTCATACCGTCGAGCATGTAATCCGTAATTAAGAGCGCGCACGGATGATGGACCGCGTGCGCAAGAGCACTTTCGGCGTTGTCGACGGTGATAATATCGTGTTCGAGCTGCAGGTCACGCAGCAAGCGCCGCAGCACAATCAAAATATATGGCGCGTCTTCGACGACCATAATCGCGGGAATTGACTTCGTCAGAGCAGCCTCCAGCAGACTAGGTATCAGGCTGGGCCGGTTTCGGAAAGAGCTGGCCCAAAAGCTCGGGGAGCTCGCTCGCGAACTTGCCGCGGGTCACAATCCGATCGCAGCCAGCTGCAAGTGCCGCCCGCGCAGCCTCGACATCGACATGGGGAGCAAACGCCAGCACAGGAATACGGACAGTCGCGGCATCCGCTTTAAGCGTACGCACGACACTCTGCCAATCCGAGCGCACCTGGGTATCGATGATAATGCCGGTCGCTCCCGCTTGGGCCGCAGCGAGCAGATCCTGCGCATTCCTCACGTCGTGCGTGGCGTATCCTAGCGCACGCGCCGCGTCGGCGACCTTAACACCGAAGAAGAGATCCGGAATCAGCAGTAGCAAGCTCATATCTATTTCTGTTGGCGGACGGGTGCCCAACGACTGCTGTACCCCGCAACGCCGGCCAAGCCCGTGGCAATGAACTGAAGCACTAACATATCCACAGTTACCGTACTGCCGCCCATACTACCGAGCAGCAGGAGGACGATACCGACGCCCCCGACCATGAACCCGTGCAAGAACCGCTCTTCTTTGGCGATCAGGCCGGCGAGCCCGCCACCGACTACCGTCGCAAGCGCAAGCAGCACTCCGACCACCGCGCCGGCTGAACTGGCGAAAAACCGCCCATCGACAGCTTCGGGAGCCGCGCCCAGAGCGACTCCACCGATGATTAGTGTAAGAACTTGATCAAGCAAGCTCCCGGCCATGACCGCGAGCCAGCGAATTCGACTTTTACCTTGCATTCAAAGGCTCCACCAGCATCGCACGGGCTCACCGACGACACAGGTTTGTGTGCACTCATTCTAGCATGTCAGGTAGCGTGCCATATATCCATCGTTCCGGTTAATGTCCCGGCGATCAGGCCACCCAGGAGAGGTACTCCAGCTTCAGGCCGAATGTGCTCTCGATACCAGGCGTCGTGCTCGGCTTGTGTAGGAAAAACCGGAAAGTAGATCCCAGTTGGATAGTCACGCAGAAATAGGTCGCGTGGGATTGTCCGGTTACCGGGGTAGGACTCAGGAACACCATCGCCGTCATGATCGGCGTCGTTGGTATGCAAGCCAAACTCACCGCCGACGGCTGGATACTGCGCGTCGACAAAATAGTATTCCTCGCGCCTTTGGCCGCTGGCATCGGTATATGGATCACTGTAGCCGACCAGCACAACCGAGTGTTGCCCGAACACTTCGAAGGGGCCCCACTTATTCGACCCGAGCTCGATCACGGTTGGGACCCGCCGGTCGACCAGATCGCGTAGTACCGCCTCGGCGTTCGTCTTACGCAACGAGCCAAAGTGTGTGCCAAAGCCCTGGCGCTTGATCAGCCAGCCCGTAATCGGCGAAGGCGAGCCTCCCAGCTGTCGCTGAAAGAAGAGCCCCGCCTGGCGGACAAACTCGTCTTTGTCAAAGCGCGGCCGTCCGACAAGCATATTAAGGGCATTTGCAGGAGCAGTACAGCCGCACTCGTTGATCCCCTGCGGCTGAATTGGCCAGCTCGCGGGATCGGCACTTGGAATCACGCTATGGACATACGGTGGAAATTGCATACGGGTATTCCTCCACCAAACGTAGCTACAGGTCCTACCAAAGCTCGCACGCCGATGAGCCCACCAGCGTAGCTTAGGCTGTCGAGCTCCCCTCATTCTCAGGGAGGAGCAGCTCCGGCGCGTCGCCCGCATGGCGCTTCGTTTCGAGGTGCGCCGTGTCATTAAGCCGCACGACGCTCCACGTGGAGTTGTCCAGACGGACAATTGTTAACGCGGTATTGCCAATGAACGGTATCTCCATCTCGACGCCTGCGAGCATCAGTATGTGCTTGAGCATCGCTCGAATCGTGCCACCATGGGTCACAAGCGCTAAGGTCTCAGCGGGATGATGCTCAGCCAGCTTTGTAAGTGCACCGCCAACCCGGGCCGCGAAAATCTCTCGGGGCTCGCCATCAGGAGGATGCAACACCGTGTCAAACGCACCTGGATAACGAGCCACAATCTCGGCGCGTGTTAGGCCGCTCCACGCTCCCATGTTAATCTCGCGCAGCTCGGGTGCAGACTGCAGCGGCATTTCCAACGCCGCTGCAACGATCCGCGCGGTCTCCATTGCCCGGCTGAGATCGCTGGCATAGATATGATCAAAGCGAATGTTCTCGGCGACGAGGCGCGCGGCTAGCGCCTCCGCTTGGCGGTAACCATCCGGCGAGAGTGGAACATCGGCGTGACCTTGCCACCGTCCGCTGCGGTTCCACTCCGTCTCGCCGTGGCGGATTAAATAGATCGTTGTCGTCATGGACGCATTATGGCTGAACAACCTGGGATTCGTAAAGAGCGCGCCGTACGAACGATCGGTTGGTCGTGTTCGCGAGCAGTGCTACGGCAGCCGCGCTTGCTGGGTCTCACGGTCCAACACGACTAGCGCGTCGTTCGCAAGCCCTTCGAGCAGATTGAGCAGCCATGGCAGCTCTGCGGCGGTCCAGCCCGCCTTAACGCGCGGGCCGAGCTCATCCAGCGTGAGCCAAGCCCCTGGCGGTAGCCGGCGCAACGCTTCCACGGCTCGACCGCGGAAGTAGCGCGGTGTGGCGGTGAACGACGCCTGGCGCTCGGCGACCTTGCGCATCACCTTTGGGGGTTGCGTGTAGATCGACCCTTCGCCGAAAACGGCGGCATCGGCCGCGCTCCAGGTGGCATATGCACGGCATTCTGAGCGAAGCGGGCAGAGCTGGCAGCGAGGTCGTGCGGCGGTACACACCAGCGCGCCAAGCTCCATAATTGCCTGATTCCAGCTCCAACCATTACCGGCCGGAACCGCTGCCTCGGCAAAGGCTAAAAGCGAGCGCTCGGATGCAGGCTCAGTCTCGGGCCCCACAAACAATCGCTGCAGCACGCGGCGAATATTTGTATCCATGAAGGCAACATCGCGCTCAAAGGCAAAGCAGGCAACGGCGCCCGCAGTGTATGGCCCAATACCCGGCAGCTCACGTAACCTCTCGGGAGTGTCTGGAAAGCGGCCGCCGTGCTCGGAAAGCACCGCTTGGGCCGTCCGCTGCAGGTTAAGCGCGCGACGATTGTAGCCCAAGCCCGACCATGCGCGGATAACATCGCCGGGCGAGGCTGCTGCAAGTGTGGCCAGCGACGGAAACTGCGCCAAAAAAGCGGCGTACTTCGGCCTAACCCGATCGACCTGGGTCTGCTGCAGCATGATCTCAGAGACCAAGATGTGATAGGGGTCGCGCGTATGGCGCCACGGCAAGTCTCGACCCTGCTCTGCGAACCATGCGAGCAGCCGACGTTGAATCTCTATCAACCGCTGGGCGGGAAGCTGGACCCGTGGCTCTGAGGGCGGATTTGCAGCATTCATCATGGAAATTGTACCATCGGGCCGCTCGCCTGTGCGAGTTTGCCACCTCGTGCTGGCAAGCGTTCTGCTACATGGCCGAACCAAGCAAGGAGCGAGTGATATGCCCTACCCAACAATTGACGATCTCCCCGAGAGCGTGCGCGAGCATCTACCGCACCACGCCCTGGAGATCTATCGAGCAGCCTATAACAGCGCCTGGGAGCAATATGACCACGACGGGGAACGGGCGCACCGGGTGGCCTGGGCGGCAGTGAAGCACAAGTTCGAGAAGAACGAGCAGACAGGACAGTGGGAGCCGAAAGCGGACGAAGCATAGAGACAGCCTCGATCGCCAGCGCTGCCTAAACACCGCTTCACGGCCGTGATGTACTCCACCTGGAGCTAAAACTCACCGATGTCGCCAATACGCAGCCGCTCGATCGCGACAAAGCCAATGGTCGTAACCAGCATCAGGAGCGTGGACACTGCCAGCGCTTGGCCATAGTTCTCAAGGCCCGGCTGGCCAAGAAACTGATAAATCACCAGCGGCATCGTCGGATAATCTGGCAGGTAGAGTACGAGCGTTGCTCCAAACTCACCCATCGAGACCGTGAACGCGAAGATCGCACCAACCAACACCGCGCGCGTCACAAGCGGAACATCGATCAGCCACAGCACACGCAGCGGGCTGGCTCCCTGAACCGCGGCGGCCTCGCGTAGTCGTGGATTGATGCCGCGGAGTACTGGCAGCATCGCACGGACCACAAACGGAAACGCGATCAATGTATGCGCGAATGGCACCAGAAACGGCGATGTCCGGAGGTTGAGCGGAGGCTCGTCGAGCGTGATCAAGTAGCCAAAGCCGAGCGTCACAGCGGACGTGCCGAGAGGCAAGATAAACAGCGGATTGAAGACAGTGCGAATCCAGCGCTGCCGCTGCGTCAACAGATACGCGGCAGGAACACCAATCACCAAGGCTAGGAATGTTGTGGCGGCGGCGAAGACCAGCGAGTTCCGCACAGCGGTCAGCGGGGGCACAAAAAAATAGTTGTTGCGCCTGTTTTCGGCAAGCAAGTGGTAAAAGTGCAGCGACCAAGCGCCCTCCAGGGTAATCGAGCGATACGCCAGCGCCAGCAGCGGCAGCAGTAGCATACCCAGCACGCCCACGACTGCACCCACAAGCAAGCGCCTGCGCCAGCCCACGACCGGCCGCAATAGCGTAGCCTGTGGGCGTAAATCCAGCGGCAGCGCCACACGCTCTTGGAACCGGGTGTAGCCAATCGTCAGCACCAGCGTGGCGAGCACCTGCAGCAGTGAGAGCGCAGCGGCAACCGGCAAGTTGAAGAAGTTAATCGCCTGTCGGTAGATTTCGACCTCAAGGGTCGCGAAGCGCGGACCCCCTAGAATCAGCACCGTGCCAAACGCCGTAAAGGTGAAGAGGAAGATGAGCAACGCCGCGGCGCCAAGCGCCGGCATCAGCAGCGGCAGCGTCACTTCGCGCCAGACCCGCCAGCGGCTCGCGCCAAGTACAACCGCCGCCTCTTCAATCCGCGGGTCAAGGTTCGCCCAGAAGCCACCGACAATCCGCAGCACAACTGTGAGGTTATAAAAGACATGTGCGAGCAGGATAAAGGCCAGCGTGCCTTGAAGGTCGATCAGATAGGACTGTCCGAGGAGCGGTGCCAACACCGCGTTTACGACACCGTTTCGACCAAGCAGCGCCTGAAATGCTGCCGCCACCACCACTGTCGGCAATACGAATGGCACAGTCGCGAGTGCTCGCAGCAGCGTCTTGCCACGAAAGTCGTAGCGAGCAAACACGAATGCACACGGCAGCCCAACGGCGATGGTCAGCGCCGTCGAGAGCAGCGCTTGCCACACGCTGAAGAGCAGCACATCGACGTAGTAGCGGTCGGCCACCAGCGTGGCAAGCCCGGAGCGCGCCTTGCCCGCCTCTGCGAAGCTGTACACCAATATCACCAGGAGCGGGTAGAAGTACAGCACCGCTAGGAATGCGAGCGGCAGAGCAAAAAACAGCCAGCGAAGCGGTGGAACAATAACCGATGGAAGAGCAGAGCGATTAGCGAAGGTGCGCTGTTTCATCCTTCATCCTTCATCATCCACCAGCTTCGCTGAGAGGGTGTTTCGAGCTGCGGCGTTACCGCAGCACGACGCGCGTCCACTCCTGGATCCAGGCGTCACGATTTTGGGCGATTATCGCGGGATCAAGCGAGGCAGGCTGCTCTGGGATCGGAGCAAACTTCTGATAAACGTCGGGAATAGTGGCACTCGGGAGCACCGGATACACAACCATCTGTGGCATGATATCGTCCTGCACGCGCTTCGAGAGCATGTAGTCCATCCACTTTTGCGCAAGCTCCAGCCGCGGCGTGCCCTTGAGGATGCCCGCAAACTCGATCTGTCGGAACGAGCCCTTGGGTGGAAGTATGTTCCCGGTCGGCGGCTCGGTCAGCTTCCCTTCAGAGAACGCGACCTCCGCCGCCGGCGAAGTAGCGTAGCTCACGACGATTGGCTGTGGGCCTTTACCCGACGAGCCGCTAAAGTTGGTGTAATAGCCTGTCTCCCAGCCGTCGACCACGACCACCTCATTCTGCCGCATCTGCTGCCACCAGTCGAGCCACTTATCCTCGCCGAAGTAGTCGACGGTCGCAAGCATAAAGGCCAGGCCGGGCGACGACGAGGCCGGGTTGAGCACCACCACCTTGCCCTTAAACTTTGGATCGGTCAGTTCCTCGAGCTTCAGCGTCTCCGGATTCATGCCCTGAAACAAGTCGCTGGCGCGATCATAGTTAAGGTTAACAAAGCCATAGTCGATTGGGATCAGCCGGTTCTGTGGGTCAAGCTTAAGCTCTGCTGGAATCGTATCGAGACCTGCAGGGGCGTAGGCCTCAAAGGCGTTGGCGTCAAGGGCTCGGCTCAAGAAGGTATTGTCCACGCCAAAGAACACATCCGCCAGCGGGTTTTCCTTCGTAAGCAAGGCTCGATTGAGCGCCGTGCCGGCATCGCCGGCCTTCAAAAACTGAAGCTTGACGTTGTTCGACTGCTCAAATTCTGCTACCACATCTGCGCTGAGGTTGAAGCTATCATGAGACATAATCGTCAGAGTATTGGCCGCCTGCTCCCCGGTCACGGTCGCGCCCTCAGCCGGCGCTGACGCTTCCGTAGCCTCGGGAGACTGAGCAGCGGCGCTCGTCGACGGGGCAGCGGACGTCGCGACGCCATCCGGCGCTGCCGCAGGAGCAGCTCCGGTCGAGGGCTCCCCAGCAGTGCCGCAGCTAGCCAGTACCATTACTAGCATGAGACCAAGAATTCTGCGTAACATTTGAGCACCAATCCCTTTCCAATAAAAAAACCGCTGCGTAAGAAAATGCAGCGGCAAATATGCCTTGTGCTTCCCTACGCTGGCATAACCCAGGTCAGGTTCGGAGGGTCATTGGCATCTTCGGGCCAACCTCTCAGCCGGACTCTTCCGGCCCCCCTAGCGGATATTCACTTCGCCCAAGATCGTACCATCAATGCCGTAACCCTGTCAACGTCGATACATGCACAGACCAGAAGCACATTGAGCAAGGCAACCGGCACTTTGACAGTAGCTGCGGATAAGCTCGGTTCGACCAGTGGCCGCGCGAGGCCGGGCTTGCAGAGCCGCGCCCAACGTGGTATAGTGCACCACACCTTGATCCCGTAGCTCAATTGGATAGAGCGACAGCCTCCGGAGCTGTAGGTTGGAGGTTCGAGCCCTCTCGGGGTCGCCATCGACCTTGGCCCTGAACATTATGTTCGGGGCTTTTTTTGTGCGCTGAGCCTTTACCACCACGCCGCACACTTTTCACACATTTTCCACATACGCCTCCCACATCTGCAGTCGATACTGCTGCTACGCACTGTTTCAACTCAGAACGAGCAGACATGCTTGCGCGGTCGGAAGCTACCCAGGCCTGCTCGGGACGTTGAACGGCGCGGATAGCGGACATCATGAAACGAGCAGAGGAAAAGCTATGCTGTGTTGGAAGTGTGACACGAGGAACCCCGACGACGCGACGTTTTGCGCCAATTGCGGGTCGCGGATTGCCGCGACCCCACCGCCAGCGGTGCCGGCCACAGGCTCATTTGCTCCACAGCCTCCTCGGACAAAGAAACGCAGGCTAATGCGAACATGCCTGATCACATCCGCCGCGCTGTTTGCATTGGTGGTGGCGTGCGCGGGTCTGACCGCCGCAATCGAGGGCGGCGATGGGCCAGCCGCGGCGGTCGAGAAAAGGGCCGCGGTTGAAGCGGGCGAGGATGAGCTGGCGGAAGCAACAGCGACAGCGTGTGGCGATATCGGGCGGTCTCGACGGCGAGACTAACCTTTGCGCTTCGCGCGCGACGCTTCCCACAGCAGCGCGACACCACCTTTCTGTCTGGCTACGGTATTAAGACGGGGGGCATATCGACCAAGGTCCTACTTGACGGACTAACATCATTAGCTTATAGTCTAATCATGTTAGTTTACATGTCATACAGCGAAGAGGCTCGGGCAGAGCCACCGCTATGACGAAGCCATTTGTCGGAGGCAGCTATGCGCATTACGACCCACGGCCACTACTTGATCCAGCTCTCCCGCTACCCGCGCGTGTTTCCTATCAACTGCTACCTCGTCCGCGAGGATGACGGTCTCACACTGATCGACACTGGCCTACCAAAAAGCGGTGAGGCAATTCTGGCGGCGGCTCAGGCAGTTGGAAAGCCGATCCGGCGGATCATTCTGACGCACGCCCATGGCGACCACGTTGGCTCGCTCGATCAGCTGCGCCACCTGCTGCCCGACGCCGAGGTTCTGGTATCAGCGCGTGACGCGCGCTTTCTCGTCGGCGACATGCGCCTCGATGCCCACGAGCCGGAGGCGCGGCTACGTGGCGGCTATCAAGTAGTCAGTACCCGACCCGACCGTTTATTAGCCGATGGCGACCGCGTCGGCTCGCTCCAAGTGATCGGGACGCCGGGCCATACGCCCGGTCACATCGCGCTCTTCGACGACCGCGACGGCTCGTTGATTGCCGGCGACGCGTTCCAAACTCATGCCGGCGTCGCGGTCGCAGGCTCCGTGCGGCCACTGTTTCCATTTCCTGCCCTTGCGACGTGGCATCGCCCGACGGCGCTAGCAAGTGCGCGAGGTCTCCGGGCACTCAACCCAACACGTCTTGCGGTTGGTCACGGAGCCGTGCTTGAGCAGCCAGAAGCGGTTATGGATCAAGCGATCACCGTGGCAGCGCGGGCACTCAGGGAGGTACAGCTGCATGGCGCGTAGCGTCGGGATTAGCCGGGAACGAGTGGTGGCAGTCGCGGCCGAGCTAGCTGACGCACAAGGCCTGGACCAGCTAACGCTAGCTCAGGTGGCAGCGCGACTAGGTGTGCGCCTGCCCTCGCTCTACAACCACGTCGACGGCCTGCCGGGCCTACGGCGTGAGCTTGCGTTATTGGGCTGCCGACAGCTTCTCGAACGTATCAGCCGTGCAGCAATCGGCAAGGCAGCGGAGACTGCGGTCATCGCGGTAGCACAAGCACTCCGTGCCTACGCGCTCGAGCATCCAGGCGTCTACGACGCGACAGTACGCGCGCCCGCAGCGGACGACTTGGAGCTTCAGGAGCTGAGCCGGTCGATTGTGAATGTGGTCGTTGTAGTACTCGAGCCCTTCGGTCTGTCCGACGAAGCTGCAGTCCACGCAGTACGCGGATTGCGCAGCATCAGCCACGGCTTTGTATCGCTTGAGCTAGCCGGCGGCTTTGGCCTCCCACTCGACCGTGACGAAAGTTTTTTACGGCTGCTGCAAACCTATCTCGCCGGCTTAAGCAGCCTAGAGCAGGCTGCGGAGCGCTAGCCTTTGACGTGAAGGCGAGCACCCGCGCTAACGTCGGATGCGTCAGCCCGATTCCCGTGGAACAGAATTTTCGCGACGATATCTTCAACCCGAGCAAACACCTCGGCTGGTCCATGCGCCTCCAGCGCTTCCAGCCGCGTGGCACCCCAGGTTACCGCACCAAAGGGAATCTGCTCTTTCTTGGCCGCTTCGATATCTCGGATTTCATCTCCAATACAGATTGCCTCGCTCGGCAACACTTCATTCCGTCGAAGAATTTTTCGGAACTTGGCCTGCTTGCCGAAGATCGACGCGCCACATTCATGATCGCGTATCAAACCGGCGTTCTTCGGGCCAAGAACACGTCGAATATTTTCCCATGAATTCGAGCTCACAATCGTCAGCTTAACGCCATTGCTCGAGAGCTGGTGAAGCAGCTCATCTACCCCTTCGAATAACGAGATCTGAGCAATATCCTGCGTCATCCTCTTCAACATGTAGTTTCCGATCATTGGCATTTTCCATATCGGAATGCCCAGGTGCTGCATGACCCGCCGCGCGCTATAGCCCCGCAGCAAATCAATGTCATGTGTCTCGATCCTTTTGAAGGTATATTTGTCGGCTACGTCGTTGACAACGCTCATAAACCAAGGAAAAGAATTAGCCAAGGTACCATCGAAATCAAATATAGCGAGCTTGTATTTCATGAGATTACCCCATTGCAATGACTATGAGCACGATTGGATTGGCGTCCTAACCGGTATGCTTTTGGCGCTGTGCACTGATGATACGAGGCAGCCGGATCTCGAGGTAACATGCTGAAGACGTTGGAGCTGCGTACATACTTGATTACAAGTCAGGATGACCAGGCATCCACGGGCACGAACCCGAAGCTTCTCTGCCGCAAAATATCGTCGCCGGCCAGTGATATAGAGACGGGTTCAATTTATGGATCGGCATTTGCCTGATCTGAGCGCTGCTGACCATGGTGCGCCTGCCGCGCAACTTTGTGAGCTGCCTGACGGGTCTGCACCTCCCGCCAGTGTTCCCGCCAAGCAGCTTTGGTCGGCTCCGTGCCGGCAGTGCTTCCTGATCCATAGGTCAACTTGTCCAGAAAGTCGATGACCTGCTTACGGTTACCTTCGATCAAATTGACGCCGGTGGGACGACCTAGCCCGAAGCCCGGGCGCTCGCGCTGAGTCTCCCAATGCCAGCGATGGATCAGCTGATCGATTAACAGCATCTTGGCACGCGGCGCGACTGTACGCTCCCAGCTCTCGGCAAATTGCCGGAAGATATCGAGCGCCCCACCCGCGCCCAGCTCTTGGTGCTGGAACGTTTGGTGGTATTCGTACCAGTGGCACTCCCATCCACAGTTCGAGCAGCACAGACGGGCCTCACCCGCATCGGAAAGGCGCTTAATAACACGATCGCACTGGGGACAATGGACCTGGCCCGCTAGGGCATCAGCTACGTGGATGATGCTGCGGCAACGAGAATACAGCCCGAAACCGACGTCGTCGAGCGCATCTCGTCGACGATGCCCTGGGCGTCCAGCTGATACAGCCGCCGGATTTTGGCTTGTGCCACCCGTGGCGCCCAGCGGACGACCGGCTCATGCTTGCCCACTGTCACTGTCTCCCAGATCCAACACGAGTGTCTTCGTACACGCTTGCACGAGCCGCTGCGGTCGGACAAGACAATCCGTAAACCGCAGGGCCATGACCACGAGCTAGGCCGAGGGCTGGCTCGGCGTCAGCTCGTCCAGCGCGTACACATCAGGCCGACGGTCGCGGAATACCGGCTGGAAGCTGCGGACTTCGTCAAGCAGAGCTAGGTCGAGCGTGGCAAATAGGAGGTCAGCTGTGTCGTCAGCTTCGGCCAATACATTGCCGCGCGGATCGATTATCGCGGAGCGCCCGCCGAAGGCGTTCGCGCGGTCGGAACCGACACGGTTACAGGCGACGACAAAGCACTGGTTCTCAATTGCGCGTGCCTTGAGCAGTGTACGCCAATGTTCAATACGCGGCGCAGGCCATTCGGACGGCAGCAGCAGAATGCCCGCACCTGCCAGCGCGTAGCGCCGGAAAAGCTCTGGAAAGCGCAGATCGTAGCAGATGGCGAGCGCGCCCGTGCCCCACGGCAGCTCAAGCGTAGGCGCCTCATCCCCGGCGCCGAGGTACTGATCCTCGTCCATTAGCCCGATCAAATGCACCTTGCGATACGCGCCGCGCAGCGCACCATCGGCATCGTACACCGTCGCGGTGTTGTAGGCCCGTTGAGTCTGGGGATCCCACTCCAAGAGCGAGCCGCAGATTGCGAGCTGATGGTGCCGAGCAAGCGCCGCCACCGCCGCGAAGAGCCCGGTATTGAGCTCGTCGGCAAGCTCTTCGGCCCGTTCGAGCATATAGCCGCTGCCCCAAAGCTCGGGCAGAACAAGTAGGTCTGCCTTGCCTGCCGCCTGCGCTGCCAACGTCTGGACCGTGCGGAGATTAGCCTCGGGATCGCCGAGCGCGATATCCATCTGACCAACTGCGACTCGTACGTTCATAACCGTCTCCCTTGCTGTGTTGGAGGCTTTCCAGCTAGCCTTTCCCAGATCATTCTCGATGCCGCCGCGATTGTTTTGCGTCCCGCGGCTGAGTCCTGCAAATTCACGGCCAACGCCGCGACGATGTAAGGCCTGTCAGGTGCAAAGATCAGCCCCACATCGTGTTCAACCCGCGGTAAATCCCCCACTTTATGCGCGATGACTGTGCCGGGAGGCAGCCCAAGCTCAAGCTTCTCGGTACCGACGGCCTGTTTGAGCAGCTCAAGCAGCTCCGTATACTCCGGCAGCGTCAAGCGCTGGAACAGGGCACACATATCCGCGGCTGTTGTGAGATTGTCGCGTCCGGCCGACAGGGCGCCGAAATCCATAAACTTGCGCTGCAGCCGCGTCTGCAGCCCGAGTGCCGCAAGCCATCCGTTGACCTGCTCGCAGCCGATGCGGTCAATCAACAAGTTAGCTGCTGTGTTGTCGCTTTCGGTAAGCGCGTGCGCCACTAGCTCGCGTATCGTTTTCACCGTACCCGCGGGCGCGCTGTCGAACGAACCCTCGCCCTCGACGCGATCAGCCTCCGTTAGCGTCACGCGAACGTCAAGGATCTCAGGAAGCTTCTCATAGAGCGCCATCGTCAGCGGCACTTTGATCAAACTCGCCGCCGACCGAATGGCCTCTTGCTGGTAACCGTACAACTGCTGGCCTGTAACCATGGAGACGCACAGGCTAAAGTCGCCGGGCGCGTCCTCGAGCAGCGCCGTAAGCTCACCCCAATCACTCACAGGTGTAGCTCTCGCTCCACGGCACTGATGAGCTCGATTGCGCGTCGGCCCAGCGCTCGCACATCCTCGGCAACCTCCGGCGCGTCCAGCTCGTCTGCCGTGTACCAGCGCCAGGCTTGTACCTCACGGGCGGCGTGCGATACATCACCGGCGACGACTCGCGCAGCGTAGATCAGATCAATATGCTCGTGACCAGGTCCGATCGACTCGAGCAAGATACAGAGCGGCTGTGCGAGACGGCGGACCGGACCAAGCGGCGCTCCCGCATCCAGCAGCACAACCTTCAGACCGGTCTCCTCTTCAACTTCACGCAGCGCCGCAACGTCGGGGAGCTCGTGCGGATCGATATGTCCGCCCGGCGGCAACCATTTGTCAAGCTTGCGATGATGGAGCAGCAATGTCCTGCCGTTATCGACCACAAAGGTCGTCGCTGCCCAATCACGAGTAATCTCCATCGCGTCCTCGAATGCTTATATGAAGCGCTGCTCTTCGTTGATAATGAGCCGGCCGATCTTGCCGACTGTGCCTTGAGCCGGCTGTCGGTCGTTCATAGCTCAGTTCTCTTGACGTAGGGCGCTCGTCCCGCGATTGACGAACAAGCAGTGCTGACTGCATACTTGCGCCCAACAGTCATAAATTGTAGTCGATCGATCGGCTGGAAAGCAATTCTTCGATTATGCCACTCAACGCACGACAGCAGGCGGCTGCTCAAGCGCCGACCGATCAGCCGCTGAAGATCATCGCAGGCGCAGGTGCCGGTAAGACCGAGACACTCGCCGCGCGCTATGTCGAGCTGGTTCGGCAAGGCACGCCTCCCGAGCGGATCTTGTTGCTAACATTTACAGAAGACGCGGCCGCCGAAATGCGGACGCGCGTCATGCTCCGCTTGGGCGCGGGGGACGAGTCACTGCCGCCGCACGCGCTGCTTCACCCTTGGATCGCAACCTTCCATAGCTTCGCGATGCGGCTGCTGCGGGAATATGGCTTTGAGGCGGGGCTACCACCCGCTCCACGGCTGCTCAGCGATGACGATCAGGGAGACTTGCTGCAATCGATCCAGGCGGCTCTAGAGGCCGAGCCAACGCTCGCGAACGGCTACGTACCACTCGATCACACGACCTATCGCTGGGACACCGACGAGGCTTGGAGTAAGGCCCTCCGTGTTTTTGATGCCTTGCGCCGCGGGGGAGGCTCGCCTGCGGAGCTTGAACCGCATCCACAGCTCCAAGAGCAGCAGCTCTCCGTGTTTGCCGCACACCGCGCGCAGCTCGTACCCCTGATCGAGCACTGTTTTCGCTGCTATACTGAACATCTGCACCGCCGTGGAGTATTGGACTATGACGAATTGCTGCAGGCGGCACTCCAATTGCTCCGCGCACAGCCAGCAGCTGGACAGCGCTTCGACGTCGTGATGGTTGACGAGTTTCAAGATACCAATCGCCCGCAGCTTGAGCTCCTCCAAGAGCTACAGCCGACTCTAAAACGGACCACGGTTGTCGGAGATCCGCGGCAGGCAATCTATGGCTGGAACTCGGCGCGCGCCGAGAGTATCTATCAGTTCCCGTTTCATGAGCAGGGCGAGGCTCCCGGCCTAACCCATGCCCTGACCGAGAACTACCGCTCCCATCCCACGATTGTAAAGGTCGCAAACTGTGCGCTCCTACCATCCGAGCTAGCCACTCTGGCCGCACTTGAGCCCGCGCGGGAGCCGGAGGACCGACGACTGGATGCCCTTCGCGACGAACCGGTCGTATCACTGCACCTACTTCCCGATGTTGTTGCCGAAGCGCAGTTGGTCGCGACCGAGATCATTCGACTACATCGGCTGGGTGTCGGCTACCACCAGATGGCTGTACTGCTGCGCGCAAGGACCCAGCTTAAGCCATTGCTTGACGCACTGCGTGCGGCGGAGGTGCCATACACGGTTAAAGGTGGCAGCGGCTTTTACCTGCACTGGGGAGTCCGTCTAACATCATCACTGCTCAGACTCCTCGCAGACCCCAACGCCCCGCACGGTGATCCCGCGGCGTGGGCGCACATTCTGCAAAGCCCACTGTTTGGCCTTCCGCCGACCATCATTAGCGCACGCGGCGCCAACGCCTCCAGCGCCGCTGCCAACACGTTCCATACATGGCTTGACGATCCCGAGCACCTCCCATTGTCACTAGCGGATCGGTCGGAGGTGATGACGCGGCTTGCACGCTTCCGGAGCTTTTTCGAGGTTGCACGAGCACGATGGGGTCTACTTCAGCCCGGCGACTACCTCCAATGGCTCTGGCAGAACAGCGGAATCCTTGGACTTGCGCTCGCCGACCCGGACGGACAGACGCGGCTGGTCCTGCAGCAGCTGCAGCGAGACGCCGACGACTACGCGGCAGGCCATCCCCTTGAAGGAATTGCGGGCTTCGGTACGCTGCTCAAACGGCACGTCCAAACCCAGCCGCGGGTGGCCTTGCCAACTGCGCCAAGCGGTACTGCGGTTGAAATCGCGACGGTGCACAAGGCTAAGGGGCGTGAGTGGCCGGTCGTCTTTGTTTACAACAGCACATTGCCAACCAAGCGTGCCGGGCAGGTGGAGCGAGTCCTCTGGGATGAGCAGTGGAAGCTCGTCATCAGCGAGGAAGGCGCAGCCAAAACAAAGGCGGCTGATCCACTGCAGCAGCTGCGCGACGACTTTCGGCGGCGCAAGCGCAACGAGGAGCGCTCGATCTGGTATGTCGCGCTAACGCGCGCTCAGGAGCGGCTGTATCTGCTGCACAGCGGCTGCACTCTCGAAAAGGGCGAGTTCGCCGACGCGCGTGACAAGTTCCAACGGAGCGCGTCCGGCAAGGCCATGACCAGGGAGGACGAGGCCGTGCACTTTTTTCACGAGCTCTGGCAGCACCTTGGCCTTGAGCCCCAGACTGGTTCGATCGTCCGAGTACAGCCCGAGATCGACCGGTGAGCACCTCGAAGGCAAGGATCGGCCATGGTAGTGGGCTTCGCGCCACAAGGGACAGGTTGGCTCACGCTCTCCGTGCAACCACCTGATCTATAATGGCCGGGAGTTCGCGTACAAGGAGGCGGTCGTGAAGAAACAAACCATTCGCGATATCGACTGGCAGGGCAAACGCGCCTTGGTTCGGGTGGACTTTAATGTTCCACTTGACGACCAGCAACACATAACCGACGACACACGGATCACGGCAGCGGTCCCAACGATCCAATACCTGCTCGACCAGGGCGCTAGCGTTGCACTAATGTCGCATCTGGGCCGGCCGAAGAACAAGGTTGTCGACAAGCTGCGCCTCGACCCGGTTGCCAAGCGACTAGGCGAAGTGCTCGGGCGCGACATCAAAAAGGTCAACGAGATCACTGGAGCAGAGGCCGAACAGGCCGCGCAAAGCCTCAAGCCGGGCGACGTGCTGCTGCTAGAAAATACACGCTTTGATGCCCGAGAAGAGGCGAACGACGACAGCATGGCCCAGGAGCTAGCCAAGCTGGGCGACGTCTACGTTAACGACGCCTTTGGCGCCGCGCACCGGGCGCATGCCTCGACGGAAGGCGTGGCCAAATATTTACCGGCTGTCTCGGGCTTCCTGATGGAAAAAGAGCTGGAGTATATCGGCGGCGCGATCGAAAATCCCAAGCGGCCCTTTGTCGCGATTTTGGGCGGTGCTAAGATTAAAGACAAGATTCCGGTGATCGAAAACTTGCTGCCCAAGGTTGACAAGCTGCTGATCGGCGGCGGTATGGCCTACACCTTTTACAAGGCGCAAGGCTACGAGATTGGCAAGAGCCTACTCGACGAAGGCTCGCTCGAGTTCTGCAAGCGTGTGCTAGCCGACGCGCAGGGTAAGCTCGAGCTGCCAAGCGACTGTGTCGTCGCCAAGGAGTTTAGCAACGACGCCGAGCGCAAGACGGTCAGCATTACCGAGATCCCGGCCGACTACGAGGGCCTTGATATCGGTCCCGAGACGATTGCGCGCTTCTCCCAAATTATCGAAAGTGCCAAGACGGTGGTATGGAACGGGCCGATGGGTGTTTTCGAAATGCCGAACTTTGCCGTCGGCACCAGGGCGATTGCCGAGGCACTAGCACGCGCAACCGAGGCCGGCGCGATCACCATTATTGGCGGCGGCGATAGCGTGGCTGCGGTGGAGCAAGCTGGCCTGGCCGAGAAGATGTCGCATATCTCGACAGGCGGTGGAGCTTCGCTTGAGCTGCTGGAGGGTAAGGTGTTGCCGGGCGTCGCCGCGCTCAACGACAAGGCATAGAGGCGGCAACGGCAAAGCGAGGACCGAGAACAGCACCATCAGGGCGCGGGTCCGGTCCTCACTGCCATTCCTACATTTGAAAGGGGCCGTGGGGCTCGACCACCTTCACATTTACGTTCTCGACGTACTGATCCAACCGTTTCTGAAGCTGAGAC
Organism: bacterium; assembly: GCA_016781525.1. Lineage (GTDB taxonomy): Bacteria > Chloroflexota > Chloroflexia > Chloroflexales > Kallotenuaceae > LB3-1. The sequence goes on from JADDQE010000171.1 coordinate 26,379, forward strand.
CAGTCCCGACTTTGCAACAGGCCGAGGGCATCAGCGCGATTTGGCATCAGCCCGGAGACGACCATCTCCGGCCCGCCCCCGATTACGGTATACCACACGTCGTTAATCTGAAGCCCCAACGCCCCTAAGGTTGGGCTAAGCTCCCCGACGGCGAACTCGATATAGTCCTGCTCTTTTCCGTCCTGGATATCCCAGGTCATAATCACTTTGACCATAGGGTGTATTCTAACACGCGCTGATGTCCGCTCCGTGATATAGACGGCAGGTCATCCACCGGTTTCAGATTATGAGCTACAAGAAAGGTTTGTATGCCTAACATTCGCTTCGATACGTATTACCGCTATGACGAGCTCAGCCGAATCATCCACGGCTTTGCCGAGGAATATCCGCATCTTGTACGCGTCGAGAGCATCGGAAAGAGTTACGAGGGCCGTGACATTTGGCTCGCCACTGTGACGAATGTCGCGACCGGCCAAGACACGGACAAGCCCGCGCTGTGGATCGACGGCAACATTCACGCGAGCGAGGTTTCGCCGTCCAGCGCTTGTTTGTACTTTCTCAACAAAATCACCGCGGAGTATGGCTCGGACCCCGACATCACGCGCTGCCTTGACAGCCGTGTCTTCTATATCTGTCCTCGGATCAACCCCGACGGAGCCGAGTGGGCGCTAGCCGACAAGCCGAAGATTATTCGCTCGAGCACGCGGCCCTACCCCTACGACGAGGAGCCAATCTCGGGTCTGTTGATTGAGGATGTCGACGGCGACGGGCGCCTGTTGTCGATGCGCGTACCGGATGCAAATGGCACGTGGAAGGCGTCGGACGCCGACCCACGACTGCTCGTCCGGCGTGATCCTACCGAGACAGGCGGTGAGTATTATCGGGTGCTGCCTGAGGGCCGGCTCGAAGACTTTGACGGAGTGCAAATCACGATCCCGCCGAAAAAGGAGGGCCTTGACCTCAATCGTAACTTCCCGTCCGGCTGGCGGCAAGAAGGCGAGCAGGTTGGCGCCGGGCCCTTCCCTACCTCTGAGCCGGAGGTTCACGCTATTGTCCAATTTATCGCGCAGCATCCCAATATTACCGGTGGAATTGCTTTTCACACGTATAGCGGCGTGCTGCTCCGGCCATACAGCGGGCAGGATGACGAGAGCTTCCCAGCCGAAGACTTGTGGACCTACCAAAAGATCGGCGCGAAGGGCACGGAGCTGACGGGGTATCCTGCCATCTCGGTCTTCCATGATTTTCGCTACCATCCGAAGGAGATCATCACCGGTGCGTTCGACGATTGGCTGTACGAGCACCTCGGCCTCTTTACCTGGACCGTTGAAATATGGAGCCCCCAGCGCCAGGCTGGGATTGCCGAGTACAAATACATCGACTGGTACCGCGAGCACCCCCTGGAGGACGACCTAAAAATGCTCAAGTGGAGCGATGAGGTCCTCGGCGGTAAGGGCTACGTCGACTGGTACCCTTTCGAGCATCCTCAGCTGGGGCGGGTTGAGCTCGGCGGATGGGACAGTCTTCTCGCTTGGCGCAATCCCCCAGCGGAGTTCTTGGAGCGCGAGCTGGCACTCTTCCCGGAGTGGCTGGTCTGGCATCTGCTGATTTCCCCGCGGCTGGAGCTCTACGAGGCCAGCGTAAGGCCGGTCGGCGACGGGACCTACCTCGTTCGGTTAGTGGTCCATAACACCGGCTGGCTCCCAAGCTACGTAAGTAAAAAGGCGCTGGAGAAGAAAGTGGTGCGCGGGCTCGTCTGCGAAATCGAGCTACCGGAGGGAGCCACACTAGAAAGCGGCAAGCGCCGCGAAGAGCTTGGGCAGCTGGAAGGGCGTGCCTATAAAGGCTCGTCTCCGGCTGGATGGGCTGTCGGCGACCCAACCGACGACCGGGTGAAGGTTGAGTGGACCGTTCGCGCACCTCAGGACGGAACAGTTAAGCTTGTCGCACGCCATCCACGTGCCGGTGTCGTGCGGACTGAGCTGGAGCTCTAGCGTCTCGCGTCACATCCGGCATTACGAGCGTGCAAGGGCGAGGGAGCTCGGCTACACCGATATCCCTCGCCTGTCTTCTAATTATTTATGCCTGATCCACGTCGCGGGTAATTCCCTGACCAAAATGCTTCTGCCGCACAGCCATTCCACCCTCCACCTATAGACGATATGGTTGGGTTCGCTGCGAGCGCGTTCCACGCGACCGGCGAGGAATGGGCGGCTGCAGCCCAAGCCATTGGCGGCATATTGTTGCCATTGTTCAAAAATCAACCGGGAGCCGGCCGCAAGCTACGGCGCTTTGCCTCGATATCACTGCCGGCGTCCGAGGAATGCCAGGAGCATCATTCATGAAGGAGCCGTCGAAACTTCAGGGCCGCGGCCTCGGGGCGCCACTCTTCGCTCAGCCTGCCCAGGGTTATGATGCCGCACGCGATGCCGCACAACCACAGCAGGGAACATTCTGGCGCAGGTTTACAACACTCTTTGCTACCGGCCTGGTCGGAGTTGTGGCACTCGTGCCCGTCATCAGCCCGCTAGTTGAGGCGGCGATTGCCAAAATGCCGGAGCCGCCTCCGATGTCATCTGCCGCGCTGACCGCGCTCTCGCTGATCCACCCCACAATATTGATGGCGGGAGCCGTGGCCGTGGGAACAGCCCTCGCGCCCAAGCTCGGGCTGCGCTCGCATATCGCCGAACGAGCCGTTGCCGGACAGCCACTGTGGCCTGCACTTAAATCTGAGGCACCACTCGCCGCGGGACTTGGCGCGGCTGTAGCTCTGGCAATCGTTGCCACCGACCTCGCGCTTCGGCCACTGATTGGTGCCCAGATCCAGCCCTTGTTAGAAACTCTGCCACACAATACCGTGTCGATGACTGTGGCAGGTGTGTTGGCCGGTGGGATATTCGAGGAATTGCTGATGCGCTGGGGGCTGATGACGCTGCTCGCCTGGGTGGGATGGCGCTTGTTCCAGAACGGCCAGGGCTCGCCCAGCCGAGGAGTTATGCTCGGTGCGCTCATCGGGGCAGCACTGCTCTTCGGCGCTGGCCATCTACCGGCCACCGCAGTGGTTGTACCGCTCACGCCGTTGATTGTATTGCGCGCATTCCTGCTCAATGGGCTAGCTGCAGCCGTTTATGGCTGGCTGTTTTGGCGCCGCAGTCTAGAAGCGGGCATGATCAGTCATGCGACCGGCCATCTCGTCTTTACCATCGCGTCAGTTATCACTAGGTTCGGCCATTAGCTACACCCCCACGGTGGCTCGCTGCGGGAACGGATGGTCGGCTTCAGGCCATACCGATCTAGCTTTAAATAATCAATGGTCACAGGGGAACACATCGTTTTGTGTTCCCCTGCTTCGTTTAACGTCGGAAAACCGCTACGACTTTAGGCTCAGTAACGAATGCAACTATGGTCATTGACTGATACGACATGATAGAGTAATGTATCAATCATGTCATCTCAAGAAATATCAACAACAGTTGATCAACAAATCCTACAGGCGGCCACACGGTTGCTCGGCGAAGTCGGCGAAGAGTTCACCATGGACCAGCTGGTCGCGCGGGCTCAAGTTTCGCGAGCGACATTGTATCGTCGCATCGGCAGCAAAGAAGCACTCCTGCAACGCATGGCGCGGGAAAACGGCTTGTCCCGCGACGAGCGACAGGATGTGCGAAGTCGTATTCTGGCGGCGGCCCGGCGTGTCTTTGGGCAGAATGGGCTACTCAACGCCACCATGGAGCAAATCGCAGACGAGGCGCGGGTCGGCATCGCAACCGTGTACCGCCACTTCGGGGATAAAGACACCTTGGTACGTGCGTTTGTCGACACGATGTCGCCGGGACCGGCCCTTCAGAACCTGATGGTACGGCCGTCCGCGGACGTTCGAGCCGATCTCACACGTGTAGTATCGCGGATTGTTCCATTGTATTACGAGTACCGCGATATCCTACGGCTGGTCCTCACCGGCAGCCAAGCGGAGCGCGACTACATCGACCGGTTGCGAGCAGGTTCCGATCGGGCTCGAGATCAGCTGATCGCTTACTTTGCCGCACAGCAGAGTGCTGGCCGGCTACAAAGCAGTGCCGATCCGCAAGAGCTGGCACTTGCGTTTGTTGGAATAATCTTGGGCTTTGTTGTCATCGGGCCACTGCACTACGGCACATCGATCGACAATCCCGAACGGATCAGCCAAATTATTGTGCACACGTTTCTCGACAACCTTCTGACATAGATAGTTCAAAGGATAAGAGCAATGGAGCAGCCGGATTTTAATCATGCAGGTCATGACGCACCGCCATTGGTGCTGCCGTTCACCGCCATTGGTGCCGCCGACCTTCCACTCGTTGGCGGCAAAGGGGCAAACCTTGGAGTTTTGACGAACGCAGGCTTTCCTGTCCCTCCAGGATTTTGTGTCACGACATCCGCCTTCGAGCAGTTCATGGCCGCCACATCCACCGCAGACCTCTATAGCCAGCTCGCCTCACTCGAGGCACCCGATGTCGAGCGCGTGCGCCAGATCGGCCAGGAGATTCGCGAGCGGCTGCGGCAGATACCAATTCCGCTTGACGTCGAGCAGGCTGTCCGGCGAGCTTGGGAAGCCGCGGGTAGCGCATACGCCTATGCGGTCCGCTCAAGTGCAACAGCCGAAGATTTGCCGGATGCATCCTTCGCGGGACAACAGGATACATATCTCAATGTACGGGGCGTGATACAGCTGTTGGATGCCGTTCGTGACTGTTGGATCTCACTCTTTACCGACCGTGCGATTCTGTACCGAATGCAGAATAGCTTCGACCACCGTCAGGTACGGCTATCGGTCGTCGTGCAACGGATGATCGAGCCTGAGGTGTCTGGGATTATGTTTACGGCGGACCCTGTCACCGGACAGCGTGGCATCGTCTCCGTCGACGCGAGCTACGGCCTAGGCGAAGCGCTGGTGTCGGGGCTCGTTTCGGCCGACCTGTACAAGGTCGACAAGCAATCCCAACATTTAGTGGCACGCGAGATTGCCGACAAGCACCTGATGATTCGATCCCGGCCCCAAGGTGGCGTCGAGCAAGTGGCGCTGCAGGGCGCGGAACGAACACGGCAGGTGCTGGACGACGTGCAAGTGCTGGAGCTAGCTGCCACCGGCACACGCATCGAGGCCCACTACGGACAGCCGCAAGATATCGAGTGGGCACTGGCCCGCGGTCGTTTCTTTATCCTGCAATCGCGGCCGATCACCTCGCTCTATCCACTGCCGCAGCCGGCACCGAAGGACGGTGGCCTGCACCTCTACTTTAGCTTCAGTCACTTTCAGGTCATGACCGACGCAATGCCAGAGCTGGTGATCTCGATCTGGCGCACCCTCTTTCCGTTTGGGCGGCGAAAGGGACAACTCGAAACCGACGCCATGGTTAGCGCCGGCGGTCGCATCTATGTCGACATCTCGGCGGCACTCAGACACCCGCTCCTCAAGCACGCCCTCCCTGAAATGCTCGGCAACGCAGACACGTTAGCAGCACAAGCAATCGAGTTAATCAGCACCCGCGATTCATTTCAGCGTTCTGGTACCAAGCTGCGCTCAAGAGACCTGCTCCGCTGGATGGCGCCGCTTTTCGCCAAGGCAGCAAAGGGTCTGATGTGGGCTACACCCGAAGGAACCGCCCAGCAGAAGGCTGCAGAGCTGGCACAGCATGTCGAGGAGGCCGATCGCCGGATTTCGGCGCAGCCTACAGCTGAAGCGCGGCTGCGAACAGCCATTGACATACTCAACAACATTTTCGTTGGTGTTGTCTTGGAGTGGTTTCCCTACCTCATGGCTGGTATGTTCGCCGACCGACTGCTAGACCGTATGACAGCATCCTTTGCCGACCGACAACATTTGACGGCTCTGACACGTGGCATCGAGGGCAACGTGACCACTGAGATGGACTTGGCCGTGGGTGACCTCGCGGATATCCTGCGGGCAATGCCCGAGCTGTTGGACCACCTCAGCCAGTCGGATATTCCTGCCAGCACTCTGCTCGCAACGCTCGACGACGTACCAGGCGCAGCGGTCTTTGCGGTGGCATGGCAACAATTTCTGGCACGTTACGGTACACGCGCGCCTTCGGAGATTGATCTTAGCCGACCACGTTGGCACGAAGATGCGGGTTCGCTGTTACAGATGGTCGTCGGTAGCGCTCAGCAGGGCAGCATTGGGGCACACCGCGCGCATTACGCGCGGCTCGTAGCGGAGGGTGATGCAGCAGCACGCCAGCTCGTAATGAAAGCATGGCGCGGCGCTTGGGGTTGGCTGCGCGGACCCGTAGTCTGGCGGCTTGTACGCGTCCTACGGCATTTCTCGGCAATGCGCGAGCACCATAAGTTCTTAATCATCCAGCTTGGCGCGCTGCTAAAAGCTGCTGTATTGGAGGTCGCGGAGCAATTGGTCGCACAGAAGCGGCTTGATCGGGTCGAGGATATCTGGTTTTTGACAATTCCTGAGCTCTTGGATGCCCTTGCCAATCCGAGGCAACCGTTACGCGAACGAGTGCACGACCGAAGCATGGCCCTTCAGCGTTTCGGTAAGCTGCGACCCCCGCGCGTCATGACGAGCGCTGGCGAAATTCCCGTTGTTCGGCACCGACAGATCGATGCCCCCGCAGGCGTCTTGTTGGGCAGCCCGGTCTCGGCTGGGGTTGTCGAAGGCATCGCGCGCGTGGTGCGTGACCCGCAGACTGAAAAGCTCAACCCGGGTGAGATTTTGGTCGCGCCTTTCACCGATCCGGGGTGGACCCCACTCTTTATCAATGCCGCTGGACTGGTGATGGAAGTTGGGGGCCTGATGACGCACGGCTCGGTCGTGGCGCGCGAGTACGGCGTTCCCGCTGTGGTCGGCGTCCTCGACGCGACAGCCCTTATCCAAACTGGACAGCGCGTGCGCGTCCACGGGGACGCGGGCTACGTTGAAATTATCGACGCCGAAGACAACTTGAACGACCAGCCAGCGCAGTACGACACCGTTATCGCATGAGCGTGCCTTACAACCAACGCGTGGGGACTTGAGTACGCTCGGGTCCCCGTTTGTGTTGGAAGCGATCGCCGTTTCGGATACGCTGCCGCACCATGGGCGGGAGCCGCTTAAGCCCAAACCTTTGACGAACAC
>JADDQE010000197.1 GCA_016781525.1 bacterium
TCTTCTCCTGTCTCGACAACAATGGACCACTTCCAAGGGGTGGGAGGCTATAGCGCCTCCCCAGGCCAAAGGCGTTATTTCCGGTGGGCAGTCTGAAGTGCACCGAGGCGCGGGCGTTACGTCAAGAAGAATTGACACTGTCTTTACCACTGTGAATCATCTCTTTCTACCTGCCATCCAAGGGCAGCTCCGCCATGTGGAGCTCGGACTCATCGACCAAACAAGGGAGTGTGGAAGTACTACATTTCGTACAAAAGTCGGCTTGACGGCGGGATCAACGTGTGGTAGAGTGTCTGCATCAGAAACAGGAATGTCATGCACAGCTTTTCGCGCAACCTAATTAGCCTAGTCCTTCTAGTCCTCGTAGTGATTATCGAGGACAATTCAGCGTGCGGAGGGCACTAGGCAACGCGAAACTGGCAACGGTCCGAACCCTTCCGCAAGAGGCGGAGGGGTTTTTTAGTACCTGATACACGCTTGTCGGCTTGGCTGCACTGCCGCAGCATTTGGACAACTCGATCGAGGCCGTAACGACAGTCGCAGCTCCTCAGCGACTGTGCTCCACAACGATGCGGACGGCTTCACCAGCATCGGCGCCATGACGGCGCGCCTTCCTAAGCATCGACGCTTCGACGTCATCCCTTGTTGCTGCCTGCACCTGCATGGCACTGACCGGCGCTATCTGCTGTTTTAGATGCGCCACGCGTACCTCCGCGCAAGCTGGGGTTGCGAGCTACGACCTGAACGCTGATAGCGACGGCTGCAGCTACTATCTAGGAGATCGGTATGTCGGAGACACGAAGCGGCGCCCAGATTATGTGCGAGGCGCTGATCCGCGAAGGCGTCGAAGTGATGTTTGGCTATCCGGGCGGCGCGATTATGCCCTTCTACCATGCGCTGCCGGAGTATCCCGAGCTGCGGCATGTGCTGGTGCGGCACGAACAGGCCGCCGGACACGCAGCGGAAGGTTACGCACGGGCTTCCGGCAAGGTCGGCGTTTGCGTCGCGACCAGCGGACCGGGCGCGACAAACTTGGTGACGGCGATTGCCGACGCGATGATGGATAGCGTGCCGATGGTCGCGATTACCGGACAGGTGGCGGCCCAGTTCATCGGCAAGGATGCCTTCCAGGAAACCGACGTTACCGGCATCACTCAGCCCATCACCAAGCACAACTACCTCGTCACCAACATCGAAGACATCGCGTACGTGCTGAAAGAAGCCTTTCACATTGCGCGCACCGGACGCCCGGGACCCGTGCTGGTGGACATTGCAAAGAATGCGATGGTCGCGCGCACAACGCCTCGCTGGCCCGACAAGGTAAACCTCGCAGGGTACAAGCCAAACTACGAGGGCAACCGACGCCAAATCCGTGAGGCCATCAGGCTGATTGGCGAGGCCAAAAAGCCTTTGATCCTGGCTGGTCGTGGCATTCAGCTCGCGGGAGCATTTGCGGAGCTGCGCGAGCTGGCCGAGCGTACGGGCATCCCGGTGATTACGACGCTGCTCGGGATTGGCGCGTTCCCCGAAAATCACCCGCTGGCCCTGGGAATGCCGGGTATGCACGGCTGGGTCCACAACAACCGGGCAATTCAGGAATGCGACCTGCTGCTCAATCTTGGCAGCCGCTTCGACGACCGCGTAACCGGCAAAACCTCCACCTTCGCGCCCCACGCCAAAATCGTCCACGTCGATATCGACCCCTCAGAAATTGGCAAGAACATCCGGGTCGACGTCCCCATCGTGGGCGACGTGCAGAATGTGCTGCGCGCTATACTCGAGGAGCTGCCAGCCCGCGACGCCGCCGAATGGGTCCGCCATATTCATGCGATCCGCGACCAGCACCTGCAGCGGCAGCAGTACACGCGGCCTGATACCGACATGTTCATGCCGCACGACGTCTTCGCGGCGTTCACACGCATACTCAACGAGCGCGGCGCCTATCGCGTCTGCACCGACGTCGGCCAGCACCAGATGTGGGCGGCTCAGCTGATCGATTGGCTGCGGCCACACACACATATCACAAGCGGCGGCCTCGGTACGATGGGCTTTGCGCTGCCGGCGGCTATGGGCGCCCAGATCGCCCAGCCTAACGAGACGGTTTGGGCAGTTGCCGGCGACGGTGGTATCCAGATGAATATTCAGGAGCTGGCAACCATCCGCCAGGAAGGGCTGCCGATCAAGATCGCGATCATCAACAACGGCTACCTGGGGATGGTACGGCAGTGGCAGGAGCTCTTCCATGAGCGGCGGTACTCGGCTACCCCAATGTGGAGCCCCGACTTTGTCAAGGTTGCCGAAGCGTACGGCATCCCTGGCATCTGCGTCACCCACCAGTCGCAGGTCGAGGACGCGTTCAATACCGCGTATGCCACCGATGGCCCTGTCCTGCTCGAGTTCCAGGTCGAGCGTGAGGTCAACGTGTATCCGATGGTTGCGCCGGGCGCATCGATCAGCGAGATGATCACCGAGTCCCCCATGGCTGTCGTGTAAAACCGTTTGTGAGCAACGCCCGCGAACACGAGCGAAACTGCAGCAACTGCGCCCTCGCGTTTGTGGGCGGAACCTAAAGAGAGCAAGATGAAGCATACACTTGTCGCACTCATGGAGGACCACCCAGGCGTCCTCAACCGCGTATCCAGCTTATTCCGCCGTCGAGGTTTCAACATCGAGAGCATGAGCGTCGGACATACCGAAACGCCAGGTATCTCACGCATGACCATCGTCGTCGACAGCAGCGATACCAGCGTAGAACAGGTCACGAAGCAGCTGTACCGGCTGATCGAGGTGCTCAAAGTCAGTGACGTCACGGCCGATCCGAATGTTGCGCGCGAGCTAGTCATGATTAAAGTTCATGCTCCATCCAGCCGTCGTGCTGAGCTCAGCAGCCTGGCCGATGTGTTCGAGGCCAAGATTGTTGACGTGGCGCACGACTCGCTGATGCTCGAGCTGAGCGCCAACCCCGACAAGGTCGAAAATTTTATCGAGCTGGTGCGACCATTCGGCATTCGTGAGATGGTCCGGACGGGGCGCGTCGCGATGGTGCGTGGCTCGAACAGTCACGCTGCCGAGGCATACGTCAAAACGGCGTAAACCAACAGCCGACTGAGGATCGCGCTTGGACAAGGAGCTTTCCAATGAACGCCAATACCAAGAATACAAATGACAACAATCCTCAGCAGGATGAAGGCAAGCGGCGCGAGGAAAAGCAGTTCTGGACCGAATGGTGGCGCGAATACGCTCAAACGTGGAAATAGGGAGCGCAGACATGGCAACTATGTATTATGACAACGATGCAGATCTTAACCTGATCAAGAACACACCTATCGCCATCATTGGTTTCGGCAGCCAGGGTCATGCCCATGCGCTCAACTTGCGCGATAGCGGCTGCGATGTGCGGGTCGGACTTTATGAAGGCTCAAAGAGCTGGGCTAAGGCCGAGGCGGCGGGTCTACCGGTCCGCACTGTCGAGGAGGCGACCAAGGAAGCGCAGATCGTCATGATCCTCACGCCCGACATCGGTCAGGCCCAGGTGTATCGTGACTCGATTGCTCCGAACTTGAGCGCAGGCAAGATGCTAATGTTTGCACACGGCTTCGCGATCCGCTTCGGGCAAATCCAGCCGGCAGCTGATATCGACGTGGCGATGATCGCCCCGAAGGCGCCGGGCCATCGGGTCCGCGAGGTATTCGAGCACGGCGGCGGAACGCCTGCACTGGTGGCCGTCGAGCAGAATCCATCGGGGCAGGCCAAGGAAAAAGCGCTCGCATACGCCAAGGGCTTGGGCTGCACCCGCGCGGGTGTAATCGAGACCACCTTTACCGAGGAGACCGAGACCGACCTCTTCGGCGAGCAGGCCGTGCTCTGTGGCGGCGTTTCGGCACTCGTCAAAGCTGGCTTTGAGACCCTGGTTGAAGCTGGATATCAGCCCGAGGTGGCCTACTTCGAGTGCATGCACGAGCTCAAGCTGATTGTCGACCTGTTCTACCAAGGCGGCCTCAACTATATGCGCTACTCGGTCAGCGATACAGCCGAGTTTGGCGACTACCACGCGGGGCCACGCATCGTGACCGAGCAGACCAAGGCAGCGATGCGCGAGCTCCTTACCGAGATTCAGAACGGTGCGTTCGCCGAAGAATGGATCGAGGAAAACTACCAGGGCCGGCCGAACTTCAACCGCATGCGTGCCGCGGACCGCCAGCACCCCATCGAGCAAGTCGGCCGGGAGCTGCGCGGGATGATGCCGTTTGTCAATCCACGCGAAGTCGAGCCCGGCAGCGGTGGCGCATAACCACGCTATCAGCTATGAGCCGTCAGGCGCGCTCAGGCACCAGCTGACGGCTCGTAGCGTCCGCTGACAGCGACAAGGAGCTTTCCTCATGGAGGATCACGTTAAGATTTTCGACACCACATTACGTGACGGCGAGCAGTCGCCCGGTGCGACAATGACCGGGCCTGAAAAGCTGGAGGTTGCCAAGCAGCTTGCACGGTTGGGTGTCGATATCATTGAGGCCGGCTTTCCGGCGGCGTCCACCGGCGACTGGGAAGCAGTTAACCTTATCGCGAGAACCGTTGGAACAGCCGAAGGGCCCGTAATCGCGGGACTGGCACGAGCGAACCGAACCGACATTGAGCGCTGCTGGACCGCCGTCAAGGCTGCTGCCAACCCCCGCATTCACACCTTTATGTCGACTTCGGATATTCACCTCGAGCATCAATTCCGCAAGAGTCGGGGTGAGGCCCTCGAGCTGATCGGCGAGATGGTTACCTTCGCCCGCAGCCTCTGCAGCGACGTCGAGTTCTCGCCGATGGACGCGACACGCTCGGATCCCGAATATCTGTACGAGGTGCTCAAAGTTGCAATCGAGTGCGGTGCAACGACTCTCAATATTCCCGATACGGTCGGCTATATGACCCCCGAGGAGTACGGGATGCTGATTCGTAATATCGTAGAGCGCGTGCCGGGCGCCGATAAGGTCACCATTTCTACCCACTGCCACGACGATCTCGGCTTCGCGGTTGCAAACAGCCTTGCCGGCGTGTTGAACGGAGCGCGACAAGTCGAATGCACGATCAACGGCATCGGCGAGCGGGCAGGCAACGCCGCGCTTGAAGAGATTGTGATGGCGCTCCATACGCGGCAGCAGTTCTATGGCGTCGGCACGCGCATCGACACGACCCAGATCGCCCGATCTAGCCGGATGGTTAGCGCGATAACGGGTATTCAGCCGCAGCCGAACAAAGCGATCATCGGTGCCAATGCGTTTTCGCATGAGTCGGGAATTCATCAGGACGGCATCCTCAAAAATCCCTTGACCTATGAAATCATGCGGCCGGAGACGATTGGAAAAGACTCGTCGCTGGTGCTTGGTAAACATTCGGGCCGGCACGCGTTCCGGAAGCACCTGGAGCACCTCGGTTACAACCTCACGGATGGTGAGCTGCAAACCGCGTTTGCCCGCTTCAAGGATCTCGCGGACAAGAAAAAGCTCGTCGACGACCGCGATATCGTCGCGTTAATCGACGATCAGCTGCACCAACCTGCACCGATCTGGGTACAGGAACAAGTGCAAGTCTCGTGCGGGACGACGGCGATTCCAACGGCAACCGTACGCTTACGGGGACCCGATGGAGTGATCCGGACCGACTCAGGTCAGGGAACTGGCCCGGTCGACGCGGTCTACCGAGCCATTAACCGGGTTGTTGGCCAGCCGAACGTACTGACGGAGTTCTCGATCAAAGCTATCACCGAGGGCATCGACGCGGTCGGCGATGTGACAATTCGCATCGAAGAGGAAGGGACAGGTAATGCTGACGGGAATGCTGGCGATCGGGACGCTTATGGCGATAGCGGCGCACAACGTTCGCGCACGTACACGGGCCATGGCATCCATACCGATATCATCGTCGCGGCGGCGATCGCCTACATGGGCGCGCTAAACAAGTTGATCGCCGCCCGCCAAGAGCGGCTGCGGACCCGGTCGTCGACGTACACTCAGTCGAATGCCCCGGCCTACGCTATGGATTGGTTTGGCAACTCGACGCACGGACGGGAAGAGTAATGCAGCGCTCGACAGGGTCGCTCCAATACGCCTTATGCTACGACTACTTGCCTCAAGCCAGGAGCAGGCAACGTCAATGAAGACGATTGCCTATCTTGGCCCTCCTGGCACCTGGAGCGAGGCTGCCGCGATCTTGTATGGCGGGAGTCTGCACAAGCTCCTGTCGCTCGGAAGTACCCCGGCCGTTGTGTCCGCGATCGAGACCGGGCTTGCGGATGTCGGCGTGCTGCCGGTGGAAAATTCGCTCGAGGGCGCCGTCGGCGCCACGCTCGATCTTTTGATCCACGAGACGGATTTGCGGATCACGGCCGAGGTTGTGGTGCCGATCCGTCACCTGCTGCTGGCCAAACCGGAGACGACCTTCGCCGACATTCGCGTCCTGCGCTCACACCCACAGTCCCTCGGACAGTGTCGGCGCTTTGTTGAGCGCGTGCTGCCAAAGGTAACAACCGCGGCTTCGCTCAGCAATACTGCGGCCGTGGAAGAGATGCTGGCGGAAGCCGGCAGCGCAGCGATCAGCACGCCCCGTGCGGCGGAGCTCTATCCGGTACAAGTCCTCGCACGCGATATTCAAGACAAGCAGACCAACGAGACGCGCTTCCTGGTGTTGGCTCCCGAGGACGCACCAATGAGCGGCAACGATAAGACGTCGATTGCATTTTCGATCCGCGAGAACAAACCGGGTGGCCTTGTCGCGCTCTTGAACGAGTTCGCGGCAAACGGCATCAATCTAACGAAGGTCGAGTCACGCCCAGCGCGTGAGCGTCTCGGCCAGTATATCTTTTTGTGCGACCTTGAAGGCCACCGTGACGAGCCGCTTGTTGCCGCCGCTCTAGCGCGAGTGCAGCAGCAGGCTGAGTGGCTAAAGCTGTTCGGGTCGTATCCGGCTTGGGAACGATAGCGGTCGGTTATCAGGTGTTAGCCGTCGGGAAGTGGTCAGACAGCGCCGCAGTGCCGGTAGTCAACCATCAACGGACCAGCGCTGATTGTTGACAGCGGTTACCTGACAGCTGATAGCCTTTTTTGGAGCGCAGATGACCATTGAACTGTACGATACAACCCTCCGTGACGGAACGCAGCGTGAAGGATTGTCGCTGTCGGTCGAGGACAAGCTCAAGATCGCGCGGGAGCTTGACGCATTTGGCGTGCCCTACATCGAAGGTGGTTGGCCGGGCTCGAATCCCAAAGATGTCGAGTTCTTTCGCCGCGCCAAGACCGAACGCTGGCAGCAGGCCACCATTTGCGCCTTCGGTTCCACGCGTCGTGCCAATGCGGACGTTGCGTCCGACCCGAATATCCTCGCCCTCCTCGAAGCCGAGACCGACGTCTGCACGATCGTGGGCAAGTCATGGACCCTCCACGTGACCCATGTGCTTGAAACCACGCTTGAAGAAAACATTCGGATGATTGCTGATAGCGTGGCTTACTTACGGCAGCAAGGACGTCGCGTCTTTTATGACGCCGAGCACTTCTTCGACGGCTACCGCGCTGCACCCGCGTATGCACTTGCCACCGTCATGGCGGCAGCCGAGGCCGGCGCCGAGTGCGTCATTCTGTGTGATACAAACGGCGGCTCGCTGCCAAGCTGGATCTCCGAGGTCGTTGCTACGGTTGCCGAGACCTTGCCCTGCCGGACCGGCATTCACACACACAACGACGGCGAGCTTGCAGTAGCAAATTCGTTGGCGGCGATCCAGGCCGGCGCCAAACATGTACAAGGCACAATCAACGGCTATGGCGAACGGTGCGGCAACGCCAATTTGATTCCAATAATCGCGAACCTGCAGCTCAAGCTTGGATACCGGGTCGTTTCAGATGCCCAGCTTGCACGGCTGATGGAACTGTCGCGCTTTGTCGCGGCCGTCGCGAACCTGAATCCGGATGAACATGCTGCCTACGTCGGCCACAGCGCCTTCGCGCACAAGGGTGGCATCCATGTCGCGGCGGTTGCCAAGGTCGAGGAAAGCTACCAGCACGTCGATCCGCGCCTGGTGGGCAACCAGCGAAGGGTTGTGGTTTCCGAGCTATCAGGTCGGGGCAACGTCAAGATGCGGGCGGAAGAGCTCGGGATCCATGTGAATGGGAACGAACGCGAGGTCTTGCAGAAGATCAAGGAGATGGAAAACCAGGGCTTTCAGTACGAGGCCGCCGAGGGCTCCTTCGAGCTTCTGGTCCGCCGCACCGCGCCGAGCTATCGACCTCCTTTTGAGATGCTGGATGCGATGGTCGTGGTCGAGCAGCGCAACGGTCGGCCAATGCTGTCAGAGGCGATGGTCAAGCTGCGTGTAAACGACGAGATTGTGCACACCGCGGCGGAGGGAACAGGACCGGTCAATGCGCTGGACAAAGCAATGCGCAAGGCGCTGGTGCCGTTCTATCCGGAGCTTGCGGCCGTACACTTAGCTGACTACAAGGTCCGCATTGTTGACGAGCAATCCGCCACGGGCGCGACCACGCGGGTGCTGATCGAGGCGGCGCGCGGCGACGAGCGCTGGTCCACCGTCGGCTGCTCAGCCAACATCATCGAGGCAAGCTGGCAGGCCTTGGTTGACTCGTTCGAGCTGCCGCTGCTGCGCCAGCAGACCGAACAGCACGCAGTCCCGCTTGCCGTTACCTCCTAGGTTCACTGCCAAGTACGGCGGCAACGATGAGGCCTCCCCGCGGCCTGATCATGATCATAAAGGAACGCAGCCATGCCGATGAATGCCACCAAATTTATCTGGTTTAACGGCGAGCTGGTTGAGTGGGAGCGCGCGACCGTGCATGTCATGGCGCACGCGCTGCACTACGGCTCGAGCATCTTCGAGGGCATCCGCGCCTACGCAACTCCGCGCGGCCCGGCGATCTTTCGGCTACAGCCGCACATCGAGCGCATGGTTGACTCGGCCCGGATCTACCGTATGCCGCTGCCATACACGCCGGAGCAGCTAGCAATGGCATGCCACGAAGTGGTAAGGGCGAACGAGCTAACGAGCGCCTACCTCCGCCCGATTGCCTACCGCGCCTTTGGTGAGATAAGCCCAGCACCCAAGAATACACCGGTCGAGGTGGCGGTGGCAGCCATCCCCTGGGGCAAGTTTCTCGGCGATGACGTCATGGAACGTGGCGTCGACGTGTGTGTCTCAAGCTGGACTCGTCCAGCGCCCAACACCCTGCCGACAATGGCGAAAGCAGGCGGTAACTATCTATCATCACAGCTGATCGTGATGGAAGCTCAGCTCAACGGCTATGTGGAAGGAATTGCCCTCGATAGCAGCGGCAATCTTAGCGAGGGCTCCGGCGAGAACCTTTTTCTGATTCGTAACGGCATCATCCTGACTCCGCCGCTCACCGCCTCGGTGTTGCCGGGCATCACGCGCGACACAGTCATTACGATTGCGCGACAGCTCGGCTACGAGGTACGTGAGCAGACGATCCCTCGCGAGGCGCTGTACGTTGCAGACGAGCTCTTCTTCACAGGGACAGCCGCGGAAGTATCGCCGATCCGCTCAGTCGACGGCATCGTGGTGAAGGCGGGCGGGCGTGGGCCAATCACAGCGGAGATTGCTAACCACTTCTTTGGTCTTTTCACTGGCGAAACCGAAGATCAGCACGGCTGGCTCGACTATGTTCAATAAGCCTCATGGGCCAAGCCTCGCAATGGATATTAAATTTCGGTAAAATTCCACTTCGATATGGAGCAGAATGCTATGAGTCAACCTCGTACACTATTTGAAAAAGTTTGGGATAGTCACATTGTGAGACCCCAGACCGCAGATACGCCCGCGGTCCTGTACATCGATCTCCACTTAGTCCACGAGGTGACGTCACCCCAGGCCTTCACTGATCTTCGCCAGCGCGGCCTGCATGTTCGCCGGCCAGAGCAAACCATCGCGACGATGGACCACTCCACGCCGACGACTCCGCGGGGCCTTGACGGGATTATCCCGGTAACCGACGCGCAGGCGGCTGCCCAGATTTCGCAGCTCGAGCGCAATTGCCAAGAGTTTGGCATCCCACTCTATCGCCTCGGCACCACAAACCAGGGTATCGTGCATGTGGTTGGGCCAGAGCAAGGCTTCACACAGCCTGGTATGACCATCGTCTGCGGCGACTCGCACACGAGCACCCATGGCGCCTTCGGCGCGCTTGCCTTTGGTATCGGCACAAGCGAGGTTGCACACGTGCTCGCGACCCAGTGCCTTTTGCAATCGAAGCCAAAAACAATGGCGGTGCGCGTCGACGGCCGACTGCGGCCCGGCGTAACCGCCAAAGATATCATCCTGGCAATCATCGCGAAGATCGGCGTGGGCGGCGGTACCGGCTATGTCTTCGAGTACATGGGCGAGGCTATTCGGTCGCTCTCCATGGAAGAGCGGATGACCATCTGCAACATGAGCATCGAGGGCGGAGCTCGCGCTGGCATGGTTGCGCCCGACGACACAACCTTCAACTACATCGCGGGTCGACCGGCGGCTCCTCAAGGCGCCGCGTGGGACGCCGCGGTGGAACAATGGCGCACGCTGCCAACTGATGAGGGCGCGACATTCGACGCCGAAATTCGGCTCGACGCCAGCGAGCTTACGCCAATGATTACCTACGGCACCAACCCCGGCATGGGCATGCCAATCACCGCCGCCGTCCCGGATCCGACGCAGCTCAAGGATCCCAGCCAGCGGGCAGCCATGGACAAGGCCCTGAGCTATATGGGACTCCAGCCAGGGCAACCGCTGCTGGGCAAGCCCGTCGACGTGGTTTTTCTCGGGAGCTGCACCAACTCACGAATTAGTGACCTGCGCCTCGCGGCCAAGGTAATGCAGGGCCGCAAGGTTTCCCCAAGCGTCCGGATGATGGTCGTTCCAGGCTCGCAGCAGGTGAAGCGGCAGGCCGAGGCGGAGGGACTACATACGATCTTCCGCGAGGCTGGCGCCGAGTGGCGCGAGGCTGGCTGCTCGATGTGCATCGCAATGAATGGGGACCAGCTCCAGCCCGGCCAGTACGCCGTGTCGACCAGCAACCGCAACTTTGAGGGACGCCAAGGGAAGGGCGGGCGAACGTTCCTTGCCAGCCCGCTGACGGCAGCCGCGACGGCAATCAACGGAGTTATTTCGGACGCGCGGGAGCTTGTATAACTGTGACACGGAACCAAGAACTGAGAGCGGAGGCAGCCGAGGCTCCTGGCACGGCTGCTATGTTCTGTCTTCTTGTGTCTTGGTTCTACGTCCTCTAGGAGCCTAAATGGAACCTATTACCACATTTAGTGGGACCTGTGTCGCGGTGCCAATCGAGAATATCGACACCGACCAGATAATCCCCGCGCGCTTTCTCAAGGCGACCGACAAGCAGGGCATGGGTGACAATCTCTTCGCGGACTGGCGCTACGATGCCCAAGGCCGACCCAATCCCGATTTTCCACTCAACCGGCCCGAGGCCCAGGGCGCGCAGATTTTGGTCGGCGGGAACAACTTTGGCTGTGGGTCGTCACGTGAACACGCTCCTTGGGCGCTGCAAGGCTACGGGCTCAAGGCCGTGATCTCCACCTACTTCGCGGACATCTTCCGGAACAACGCGCTCAAGGTTGGGCTGTTGCCCGTAGTTGTCGACGAAGAGACCTACTACCAGCTGGTCAGTATGATCGAGGAAGACCCGCGAACAATGGTTACGATTGACCTAGAGGCACAGCAGGTTCGCTTGCCGGATGGTCAAGCTATTAGCTTTCCGATCGATCCGTTCGCGAAATATTGCCTTCTGAACGGCGTTGACCAGCTTGGCTTCTTGCATAGTCAGGAGGAAGCAATTGCCGCCTTCGAGACCGAGCGTCCGGCGCGAGTTAACACAGTGGCTAGGGGCTAGGAAACTGGGGCTAGGATAAGAGCCCGCTAGTCCTAACTATTAGCTCCTAGCCCCCCACAACTATGCATGCAACGATAACGCTGCTCCCGGGCGATGGCATCGGGCCAGAGGTGGTGGCCGAAGGGGCCAAAGTTCTTCAGGCGGTGGCTCGTCGCTCGGGTCATACATTCGACGTGCGCGAGGCCCTCATGGGCGGGTGCGCAATCGATCAGGTCGGGTCGTCGCTTCCCGACGAGACCGTTGCGCTGTGCCGAAGCTCCGACGCCATCCTCTTGGGAGCGGTCGGCGGTCCGAAGTGGGATAACCCGCGAGCAACTGATCGACCGGAGCGCGGTCTGCTCGGGCTGCGCAAGGCGCTTGGGTTGTTCGCAAATATTCGGCCGGTCGCGGTGCACCCCTCGGTTATAGCGGCGTCGCCTTTGCGCGCCGATCTGCTCCAGGGCGTCGACCTGCTGGTTGTCCGTGAGCTGACAGGCGGCATCTACTTTGGGGCCAAAACACGCGAGACCGTCGACGGCGAGGAGCGTGCGAGCGACCTGTGTATCTATACAGCTGGCGAGATTGAGCGAATCGTGCGAGTGGCGTGCGAGCTGGCTCGTGGTCGGCGTGGCAAAGTGACGAGCGTCGACAAGGCCAATGTGCTAGAAACATCACGGCTTTGGCGCAGTGTAACAAGTCGCGTGGTTGCTGAGGAGTATCCCGATATCCAGCTGGAACATGTGCTCGTCGATGCGGCGGCAATGCATTTACTGCGGCGCCCGGCGGACTTTGACGTTCTGGTAATGGAAAACATGTTCGGCGACATTCTGTCGGACGAGGCGTCGATGTTGGCGGGTTCGATGGGGCTCCTACCGAGCGCGAGCCTAGGATCCGCGCCTGATGACATGGAAACCAAGCAAAAACCAGCGCCAGGCAAGATAGGGCTGTATGAGCCGATCCACGGCTCTGCCCCCGATATTGCCGGACGGGGTATCGCCAATCCGCTCGCCACGATATTGAGCGTGGCGCTGCTGCTGCGCTATTCGCTCGGGCTCGACGAGGAAGCTCGTGCCGTGGAGGCGGCCGTCAACACTGTCCTAGAGCGCCGTCAGGTAACACCTGATCTCGCAGCGGCTGGAGAGCAAGCGTGCACCACGGCCGAGGTTGGGGATGCGGTGGTCGCGGCGCTTGCGGAGATTGGCGATCCAGTACAAGCTTAATGGTTCGGCAAGCGCGAGAGCGCGCAACGGATTGTGCACATGAGCCAAATTCAGATTGACATCAGTCTCCGCATCAAGTATAGTAAACACACCTTAAACCTTTATAGGTGGCGTTGAATATGCGCCCACCACGCCTCGGTGCTGAGGCCTTGGTGGGCGTTTTGTGTCCCCGGCTGAGCCTCAATGCCGATAGCTCTGCCTCGAACCCCCAATGGTGGTTCCGTCCGACCATGACGGTCGTGCATGCCTCGAGTGGATGAGGCCCCAAGAGAAGTTTGACCAGTCATGGTGCTCGCGCTGCGCGCCGACCCTAACAGGGGCTGAGCAGTTGCTCGGTAGCAGCGCGAGGGCTGATGGAAAGAGACACTATGCACCAGCCTTCGTTTTCAGAGCGCAAGCGCCAGCTTCCGGAGACCACTCGCCGTTCGCAGCCCGACTTTTCCGCCGCGCCGCTTTACGATCCCCGATGGGAGCATGACGCATGCGGTATCGGCTTTGTAACTCGCCTCAACGGTGAGCGAAGCCACGAAATTGTCGAGCTTGCACTTGAAGCGCTGGCCAACCTCGAACACCGTGGCGCGCTTGATGCGGATGGCAAGAGTGGCGATGGAGCAGGCGTACTGACGCAGCTCCCGCACGCCTTCTTCAACGCCTATCTTAAGGCCGCCCGCGTCGAGGTTCCCAGTACGGGCGACGTCGCGGTTGCCATGTGCTTCTTCCCGCTCGACCAGATTAGCGAAAGCCGAGCGCTTATCGAAAAGCATCTGGCAGGGGCCAACATCAAGGTACTCGCGTGGCGTGCCGTCCCCACGAACGACGGGGCGCTGGGCGTGCAGGCCATGCGGCTTAAGCCCATGATTATGCAGGCGCTGCTGCAGCGCCCGGAGGAGGTCTCCGGCAATGCTTGGGAGCGCTTGCTGTATCGTGTCCGCCGCGCAATTGGTCTTGAAGCACATGGACACGGTCTCGGCGATCTATACATCGCCTCGATGTCCTCGCGAACGATCGTGTACAAGGGCTTAATGCTCGCTTCGCAGCTCGGGACATTCTATCCTGATCTCCTAGATCCTCAGTTCACGTCGGCGCTTGCTGTTTATCACCAGCGGTTCTCAACAAACACATTCCCCTCCTGGGAGCGCGCCCAACCCTTCCGCACCGTGTGTCACAATGGCGAAATCAACACCCTGAGCGGCAATATCGCGGCGATTCGCTCGCGCGAGCCCGATTTCGCGTCGCCGCTCTGGGGCGAGCACGTGGCCAGCCTGCGTCCGGTGGTCGATATACGTGGCAGCGACTCCGCTATTCTTGATAATGTCCTCGAGCTGTTCACCCAAAGTGGGCGGGACATTCGCCATGCCCTGACCATGTTGGTCCCGCCGGCGTGGGAGCACGACGAGACGCTAAGCGACGAGCTGCGGGCGTTCTACCAATATCACAGCTGCTTTATGGCGCCGTGGGATGGCCCAGCGGCCCTCTGCTTCTCGGACGGCACCGTGGTCGGCATGACCCTAGACCGCAACGGTCTCCGGCCCGCCCGGTTTGTCGTGACCGACGACGGGCTCGTCGTCGCGGGTTCGGAGGTCGGCGCCGTGACCATCGACGACGACCGTGTTATCCAGAAGGGTCGCCTTGGTCCTGGCGAAATGTTGGCCGTCGACCTCAGCCGCGGCGTGCTGGCACTTGACGACGAGCTGAAGCAAGCCTTGGCGGCCCGTGCGCCCTACAGGGAGTGGCTAGACACGCATCTCCAAACGTTGCAAGCCGTCGAGGCCGCTTCGGAAGAAAGTGCGGCGGCAAACGTTACCCAGCTACAGGCCGCCTTTGGCTACGATGCCGAGTCGCTCCAGGTTGTCCTCAAGCCGATGGCCCGCGACGGACACGAGCCAGTCGGTTCCATGGGCGACGACACTCCAATCTCACCATTGACCCAGGTTGGCCGGCCGCTCTACGGTTATTTTCGCCAGCGCTTTGCCCAGGTGACGAACCCACCGATCGATCCCCTGCGCGAGCAGCTCGTTATGTCACTGGCCATCACCTTAGGCCGGATCCATAACCTGCTCGACGAGACACCGCAGCATGCACATATGCTAAAGCTTGAGCGGCCGATCCTTCGCGCGTCTGAGCTCCAGCAGATTGTTGCCCATCCCGACCCTGAGTTTCGGGCGGTAACGCTTTCGGCACGCTGGCGGATCGCCGACGGCGCCGAGGGCCTCCGGAGGGCGGTCGAAGCGCTGCAGCACGACGCAGATGCAGCTGCTCGGGACGGCGCAGCCGTCGTGGTGCTGAGTGATCGTGGCGTCGACAGTGAGTATGCGCCGATTCCGGCGCTGACGGCGGTCGGTGCAGTTCACCACCATCTGCTCCAAGCTGGCCGGCGTGCACGCGTAAGCTTGGTGGTCGATAGCGGCGAGCCGCGCGAGGTGCACCACATCGCCTGCCTGATTGGCTATGGCGCCGAGGCGATCCATCCATATCTCGCCTTGGCCTCGATCCGCGAGATGGCGCTTCAAGAGCGGCAGCGGACACCGCTTGAGCCGAATCAGGCGGAAGCCAACTTTATCAATGCGCTTGACGAGGGTCTACGTAAAATTCTCTCGAAAATGGGCATTGCAACGCTCGACAGCTACCAAGGGGCGCAGCTATTTGAGGCAATCGGCGTCGGTGAGGAGCTGATTGACGCGTGCTTTGGCGGCACGGCCTCCCGCATTGGCGGGATTGGCTGGGCCGAGCTAGCAGCTGACGTCGCGGAGTGGCACGCTCGAGCGTTCGCGCCTGAAACAGCGGTCGAGCTACCGACGCCAGGCGTGTACAAGTTCAAAAAGGACGGGGAGTATCACGCGTACAGCCCCGCGGTCGTCCATGCCCTACAGCAGGCAGTTGGTCTTAAGGCCGGTGCGATAACACCAGAAGCTGCGTATCGCCAGTACACACGCCTCTTGAGTGAGCGCGCTCCCGCCGCGCCGCGCGATCTTCTTGATTGGACCCCACAGGCCACCATACCGGTCGAGGAGGTCGAGCCGGCAGCAAGCATCCTCCGCCGCTTCTCGACCGCGGCTATGTCGATCGGTTCGACAAGCCCGGAGGCGCACGAGACGCTTGCAATTGCGATGAAGCGTTTGGGCGGCATGTCCAACAGCGGTGAAGGGGGAGAGGATCCCGCCCGCTATGAGGATGAGCGCAACAGTGACATCAAGCAGGTCGCTTCTGGACGCTTTGGCGTCACGCCTGCCTACCTGATGAGCGCACGCGAGCTGCAAATCAAGATGGCCCAAGGCTCGAAGCCGGGTGAGGGGGGCCAGCTCCCCGGGCACAAGGTCACTGATTACATCGCGCGCATCCGCCACACCACCCCAGGGGTGACGCTGATCTCGCCGCCGCCGCACCATGACATCTACTCGATCGAGGATCTCGCGCAGCTGATTTACGACCTTAAGCAAATCAATCCCGCCGCTGCTGTCTCGGTGAAGTTGGTAAGTGAGGTCGGGGTTGGAACCGTGGCTGCTGGCGTGGTCAAGGCTGGAGCGGACATTGTTCTCATTAGTGGCCACTCTGGCGGAACCGGGGCGTCGCCGCTCAGCTCGATCAAGAATGCGGGCGTCGCCTGGGAGCTCGGCCTCGCCGAGACGCAGCAAACGCTGCTGCTCAATGGGCTGCGTGACCGTGTACGCGTACGCGTCGATGGTGGACTGCAGACCGGCCGCGACGTCGTGATCGGAGCCCTGCTTGGCGCGGACGAGTTTT
Source organism: bacterium (assembly GCA_016781525.1). Taxonomy (GTDB): domain Bacteria; phylum Chloroflexota; class Chloroflexia; order Chloroflexales; family Kallotenuaceae; genus LB3-1. Next base: position 16,835 of record JADDQE010000197.1, read on the forward strand.
CGTTCGGTACCGCGGCCGTCGTCGCGGAAGGCTGCTTGATGGCCCGCGCGTGTCACAACAACACCTGCCCGGTTGGGATTGCAACGCAAAAGCCTGAGCTGCGAGCTAAGTTCCCGGGCACGCCGGAGCACGTCATGCACTTCTTCGGCCACCTTGCGGAGGAGGTCCGCGAGACACTTGCGGAGCTCGGTGCGCAGACGCTCGACGAGATTATTGGCCGCTCGGAGCTGCTTCATCAGGTTGTCTCGGGCAACCATCGGGCCGATCAGCTCGACCTTTCCGCCATGCTTGTGAGCCCTGGCGGACCAGACGACCTCGTACGCTGGAATGGGCAGCAGCAGGCGCCTGTTGTCGCTCCACTCAACGTTCGCATCCTGAAAGACGCGGGCCCGGCGCTCGAGAGCAGGCAGGACGTCCATCTTGCCTATCCAATCGCCAACACCGACCGAACTATCGGTGCGACGTTGGCTGGAGAAATCGCTCGACGGAAGCTGGAAGGCGCACCGGCCGCGATCAACTTGACGTTCGCGGGCAGCGCAGGCCAAAGCTTTGGTGCTTTCGCCGTTCCAGGCACCCGGCTCGAGCTGGTCGGAGAGGCGAACGACTACGTTGGGAAAGGCTTGGGCGGTGGTGAGATCATTGTCCGGCCGCCGGAAGATGTTCGCTATACGGCAGCTGAAAGCACGATCATGGGTAACACCGTGCTCTACGGCGCGACCGGGGGCATGCTTTGGGCGGCTGGCCGGGCGGGCGAGCGGTTTGCTGTGCGTAACAGCGGGGCATTAGCCGTTATCGAAGGCATTGGGGACCACGGCTGCGAGTATATGACCGGCGGTCTCGTGGTGGTACTCGGAGCGGTCGGGCATAATTTCGGAGCCGGAATGTCGGGCGGCCGCGCCTACCTCTTTGACGAAAGCAATGACTTGACCGCGCGAGTCAACCCCGATATGGTTCGAGTCGAAGCGCTCATGGAGGAGTGGCAGGAGCACGAGCTTCGAACACTGATCGAGCAGCATGTCGAGCGGACCGGATCGGTGCGTGGGCGTCAGATCCTCGAGCACTGGGAGCAGTCACGAAGCCGGTTCTGGCACGTCGTACCTGGCGCAGTCGAGGCAATGCCGATTAGCCTCCCACTGAAGCAGGGTGCGGAGCGTATGAAGGAACCGGCCATCGCATAGCCGGTTCGCTCAACGTTATTTCGCGGCACACGCTCCCATGGACGGTTTGTCTGCGGGAGCGTGTCGCCGTTAAGGCAGGAGCTGCTGCGATCGATTCGGCTTCGGCGGCGCACCACGGTGGATCAACCTCCATGTGTCGCAATTATTTGTCGGTGTCAATCTTGCTGCAGTAGGCCGCCAACCGACTGCCCTAGTCTGCAGCAGTCGCACACCGTCTCAATGAGGAGGCACGTATGGACCGCGACCAGAACTCCGGCGGAATGAGTGACGGCGGCGATTACACCCGCGAAGACGAGGACCGAATGGATCGAGTAGCACAGTCTGGAGCTGGCAGCGCTTTTGGCGCGAGCGGCAGTTCCGATGCTTCAGGTGAAGCAGGTGGCTCGATGGGCGCTGACACGAGTGGCTCTGGAGGTATGGGCGGCTCCGGCGCCATGGGCGGCATGGCCGGCGGTCCCATGAGCGGCGGGTCGGCTGCGGACGCGATGGGCGGCGCGGGTATGGGCGCAGGCGGCACCATGGGTGGCGGCGGCAGCGACTCGATGGGCGGCGGCTCGACGAGCAGCGGCGGCTCGATGGGCAGCACTGCGGGCGGCATGGGTGCCTCCACTACGGGCGGGACGAGTGGCTCCGGCGCGATGGGCGGCTCAATGGACAGCGACATGAGCGGCGGCTCCGAAACCGGCTCCCCGAGCGGACAGCAAAGCTAAGCTAAGCTCGGGACGAGCAAACGTAGGTGCAGGGCATTCGATCGAATGCCCTGCCATTGTTTAAGTAAGCTTTTGCGCCAACAGGTTCGTTCATCGTCACTCGGAGCATCTTGTAAACCGGAATTCGACTGTCGCTCCTATAGTCGTAAATTGGTTGTTCGAACAGTTTGCGCTGCGTGCTGCGAAACCCTTATAATTCAGGAAGTACATACTCCAGAACGAAGGGCCCGCGCTGTTCACCTTGTGGTTCGGTGCTCACATGGCGCCGTCCCAACGCATTGGCATGAACGCCTGGTGCGTGTGGATCCCAGCTACATCGAAGAAATACCTTGGGGATACGCAACTAGTCGGGAACGGAACGCAGCGGCTGGCACAGCCAAAGGCAGTTCATATGAAAGAACGACTCGACGTAGTCTTGGTTGAGCGCAACCTGGTACCGTCACGGGCCAAGGCTCAGGCGATGATCCTTGCGGGCAGCGTCTATGTCGATGGTCAAAAGCGGACCAAGGCCGGTGAGCAGGTCAAGGTTGACGCCGAAATTGAGGTCCGCGCGTCCTTGCCCTTCGTCGGTCGGGGCGGCTTCAAGCTTGATCACGCCCTCACCGCGTTCGGGCTAGGCGTCGAAGGGTTTCACACGCTTGACGTCGGGGCCTGCACGGGTGGGTTTACCGATGTCCTACTCCAGCGCGGTGCGGCGCGAGTGTACGCGATCGACGTGGGCTACGGGCAGCTGGACTATAAGCTGCGGACTGATCCACGGGTTGTTGTGCTCGAGCGCACCAACATCCGGCAGCTATCGGCCCTGCCCGACGGCTCACTTGCCGACTGCGGTGTAGTCGACGTGTCGTTCATCTCACTCGAGCTGGTACTACCCGCAATGCAGCAGCTGCTTAAGCCGAACTCGTGGGTTGTAGCCCTCATTAAGCCGCAGTTCGAGGCCGGCCCGCAGGATGTTGGGCAAGGGGGCGTAGTGCGCGACCCGCGCGTTCACCGCCGAGTACTGCACAAAATTCTCACGTTTGCGGCCGCGCGAAACTTAACCCCGCACGGGCTCACGCTGTCGCCGATTACCGGGCCGGCTGGCAACCGCGAGTTTTTGGCCTGGCTAGGCGGCGATGGTCCGGCAATCAATCTGGAGCGAGCGATTGAAGACGCGGTGAATGCGGTTCCCGCGGCCGCCACAGTTGAGTAGCTATTCATATTATGTCAAATAAAACCGATTCGCCTAGCACCGTTGACCGTCATTTAATGGCGGATCGCGCGCGGGAGCTGATGGTGCTCAACGCTATCGCGGCTGCAGTAGCGGAGTCATTGGAGCCTCAGCCTTTACTTGTATCTGCGCTTGATCACGTCCTCGATCTCCTCGAGTTCGAGGCCGGGGCAATCTATACCCGTCAGGAAGACGAGCGGCTGCATCTCATCGCGGCGCGTGGCATCTCCGAAGTTGTACAACAGCGCTACGCCCAGCTTGCCCTCGACGACCCCACAATCGGACGCATCGTCAACGAGCGCAAGGTATTCGTGATCGAGGACGTGCGTACCATTGCGGGGCTCGAACCGTTAGCAACTGAAGCGGGACTGTGTGCGGTGCTGATGCTCCCGTTGATCGCGCATGGTCAAGTCGCAGGTATTCTGGCCGTTCTACGCCGTTCGGCACAAAGCTTCAACACACGTGAGCGTACCCTACTCGAGGCCGTTGCCGATCACATCGCCCTTGCACTCGACAACGCTCGCCTGTTTGTCTCCGAGCAGCAGCGCCGGCAGCAGGCCGAGACCCTGCGTATCGCGGCCGCGGCCGTCGGCTCGACGCTCGATCTGCCAGCCGTATTGGAAACAATTCTGGCACAGCTCCAGCGCGTCGTGCCATATGTGAGCGCAACGGTGCAACTCCGCGAGGCTGATATCGTTCGGGTCATCGCCGCGCGCGGCTTCCCGGACAACGGAGAAAACCTCAAGTTACAATTTGCGGTTAAAGACGAGCCAACCCGGCGTGTGATCGAGGAAGCGGAGACAGTTCTTCTCGACGATGCTCCCGCCGTGTATCCGACGTCCCGCGTCCCTGCGATGAGCCATATTCGCTCTTGGATGGGCGTCCCTCTCTGCTACGCCGGTCAAGCCATCGGAATGATTACCCTGGACCGGATTGAGCCTAATGCGTTTACTTCCAGCGATGCCCAACTGGCCGTGAGCTTTGCTCAACAGGCAGCCCTAGCAATCGAGAATGCACGGCTCTTCGCGGCTGAGCAGCAGCGCCGCCGGCAGTCAGAAGCACTCCGTAAGGGCGCACTGGCGCTTACCGAAGCGTTAGGGCCTGATGCTGTGCTCCACCGCATCGTGCAGCAGGCGACCGAGCTCATGGAAACTCCGATGTGTACGATCTACGAGTATGACGCTGAAACAGGGAAGCTGGCAGTCCGTGATACGTGGGGCGACACAGCCGCGAGCTCGCAGTGGAGCGTCACAATTGGGCAACACGTCGTGGAGGATGCGATCCAAGCGCATCATGCCGTCGGGGTACGCGACATCGCTGAAATTGACTGGAGTCGACGTGAGGACGCGGGCCAGATCCCTCCCGAGCTTGCGTACGTTCCGTTTCGGAGCTTGCTCGCTGCCCCCTTACTTGTGAAAGGCAGAACGTACGGTGGCATCGTGGTGTACTATGCGAGCCAGCGCAGCTTTACCGCCGACGAAGTCCAGCTGATCGAGATTTTTGCCGACCAAGCCGCGTTAGCCCTGGAGCATGCACGGCTGGTCTATCAATCACGACAGCTTGCGGCGCTGGAGGAACGCCAAAGGATTGCACGAGACCTGCACGACTCGGTATCACAAACGCTCTTCTCACTTACATTAGCCGCCGAAGCCGCGAAGAACACAGTGTCCAACGACGTCCAAGCCGCGGCGGCGATGCTGGCCACAGTGCAAGAGCTGGCGGCAGGCGCGCTAGCCGAGATGCGTGCCCTGATCTTCGAGCTTCGGCCCGGTGCGCTCCATGAAGCGGGCTTGGCAGCGGCGATTGAGCGGTTCGTAGGGGCCTTCCGCTCACGTACCGGTATCGCGGTCCAGCTCGATCTGGATAGCCGACGACTTCCGCTGCCGGTTGAAGAGGCTCTGTATCGGATTACGGGCGAGGCGCTCGCAAATATCGGCAAGCACGCGCGAGCAAGCCAAGCCATGGTTTCCGTGCAACAACGTGGTAACAGTGTTGAGCTCGTGGTCAGCGACAACGGGATCGGGTTCGATCCAGAACAGCTAATCACTGGTGACCATATGGGTCAGCGGACAATGCAGGAGCGCGCCGCGGCGTTAGGCGGGGGATGCCGTGTCACCAGCAAGCGAGGCGTGGGAACAACAGTTACAGTACATGTTCCAATCATATCCGAAGTCTAGAACGAGACAACCTGTACAGATATGACAGATGGGCGTCGTTTGGTTTATGATCCTTCATCTATTAAGCGAGCGTACACATGGACCAGATTAAAGTGTTGTTGGTGGATGATCACAACGTCGTCCGGCAAGGGCTCAAGCTCTTCCTTGCGACCCAGCCCGATATCAACGTGGTCGGCGAGGCGGACAACGGCGCGGCCGCGGTTCAGGCTGTGGCGCAGCACGAACCCGATGTCGTACTGATGGACCTGCTCATGCCACAGCTTGACGGCATTTCCGCAACGCAGCAGATTAAGCTGCGCTACCCCGACGTCGAGGTTATCGCGCTCACGTCATTTGTTGAAGACTCGCAGGTTGCCGCCGTCATCAAGGCAGGTGCGATTGGCTATCTGCTGAAGGATGTACAGCCGACGGAGCTGGCGACTGCCATTCGCGCCGCTCAGCGCGGCGAGGTACACCTACATCCTCAGGCAGCGCGTCGTTTGATGCAGGCAATCGGCCCAAAGGAGCATCCAACGGTTGCGGAGCCGCTAACCGACCGCGAGGTTGAGGTCCTCAAGGCACTGGCTCGGGGCGAGAGTAATAAGCAAATCGCCGACACCTTGATCGTGAGCGAGAAGACGGTTAAGGCACACGTATCGAACATTTTGGGCAAGCTCAACCTGCAGAGCCGGACACAGGCAGTGCTCTATGCGCTGCGTCATGGAATGGTTTCGGTCGAGGACATTCCGCTCTAAACCAGTCATCGAGTAGCGTGCCTCTTCAACGCACTGCGATGTTTAGACGTTCGAGGCCGAAAATACATAGTCCGCGGATTTGCGCATGGTTATGATGCTTTAATGTGGGTACTGCGAAGGAACGATCATGCTGGAATTGCAGGCTGCGGTAGCCAAAGTAGGCAAATATGCGTCACCCGAGAGCGGTGACACGATCGAAATGATCGAGCGACCCCAAGGGGGCTTCTCGATTGTGATGGTTGATGGGCAAGGGAGCGGCCGCGGAGCCAAAACCTTAAGCAATCTCGTTACCGCACGCGCGGTAGCGATGCTCAAAGATGGAGCGCGGGATGGTGCAGTGGCACGTGCTGTGCACGACTACCTCTTTGGCTATCGGAATGGTCAGGTGTCGGCAACCTTAAATATCGTCTCGGTCGATTTTCAGGCGCGCAGCATCATAATGTCGCGGAACAATCCGCTGCCCTACTACATCCTCAACCAAGACGGAATTACCTCGTTCAATGAGCCATCAACCGCGATCGGACTGTACTCGCATACTAAACCGATCATTAAGCAGCACGATATTCGCGAGGGCATGCTGCTGATCGCCTTTACGGATGGCATCTCGCAGGCCGGCACACGTTACGGCAAGGACATGGATCTTGGCAACTTCCTGGCATCGCTCCGTTGCGATGGCGCTTGTACGGCTCAAGAAATTGCCGATATGCTCCTCACACGCGCGATGGACCTGGACCAGCAGCGGCCGAACGACGATATGAGCGTGTTGGTGCTAACCGCGGTCGCCCGCGGCGACGACGAGCCGAAGATTCGTCGTCAACATATTAGTTTTCCTCTGGAACGGATATTCAAGTAGGGAGGCTGCGGCGGCGGCGCGGTACAAGAGTACGAACGGGAGCTTATGCGCGCAGCTAGAGGCTGAGGCGGCAGCTTCAACCGCTGTCACTCGGCATCGCACGTTGGGATACGCTATGCTTGTCGTTATAGTTGGACCGTGTGGAAGTGGCAAGTCGACTCTCGTTGAGCTGTTGCAGATCGACGGCTACACAGCCCGCGTGGTAGCACAGGAGCATTCCCGCGTGCCAGAGCTATGGCGCCATGGGGGTGAGCCGGACGCGCTAATCTACCTCGACGCTAGCCCTTCGATTATCACCATCCGCCGTCATAACGAGTTCCCCGACTGGCTGTACGACAAGCAGGTCCGACGGCTCTCATCTGCCCGAGCTCATGCCACACTGTACCTCAACACCGACACGCTATCCGCGGCTGACGTACACAGCCGTGTGCGCGATCATCTTGGCCCGCCGGGTGCGAAACCTGTCCAGGAACCGTGAGCACCTTGAATTAAACAAAGTAGCGCCCGCTCAGGTGAGGGGCGCCGCGACAACCGGTCGTTCGTCTAGCTTTCGTCCGCGCCGTCGCCCTTAGCGCCAACGCGCTCGCGAAGGCCCGACGCAGGGCGGAAACCTACTGCCTTCGATGCGGCAATCGTCATCTTCTCCTTGGTCTTGGGGTTCGTGCCCTGGCGTTCCGCGCGCTCGCGCACCTCAAAGCTGCCAAACCCACTCAGCTGGACTCGCTCACCCGCCGCGAGCCGCTCGCTCACCGCTTCAAAGACGGCGGTAACGGCCTGCTTTGCCTGCGACTTCGACATGCCTGTTCGTTCTGCCACCTGGTCGACGAGCTGGGACGTACTCAATGCGGCCATGCAAATCCTCCTCAGATAGGATATATTGCGGCGATTGTGCATGATGCGTGGGAATGAGTCAATTGCTTACCGTGCCGCGCATCCGACAACCGGAACAAACACACGTGCTCCTGGCATTAGTCCGCTGCCTCGACGAATATAGCATACATTCCCCATCACGCCTACTGCGAACCTAGACGAAAGCGGGCACCAGCGTGCGGCTGCCTGCCGCTGTCATCAGCTGTAATACGCGGTTAAGGTTCTCTACAGCGGATCTCGCCGGGTCGTCTAACTACACATAGCCGGGGCAAGGCTTAGCGCGCCAAGCGTAGGGGAAGTTGGCAGGCCGGGCAGCCTAACGCGCGTGAAGAACCACCTATTCGCCTCAATCAGGACCCTTTCAGCGAAGCATCACCCCGAAAGTGTGATGGGGGCGTGCTATAATTCGCCAGTCTATGAGTCCGACAGATTTATTTCAATTTAATCTAACGCATCGTGACCCCGCCACTGGCGCTCGCGCGGGGTTTTTGAGCACTCCGCACGGCGATATTCCCACACCTGTGTTCATGCCGGTAGGAACGCAGGCTACAGTGAAAACGCTGTCGACGCACGAGGTTGAGGCCTTAGGGGCGGCGATCATTCTGAGCAATACTTACCATTTGTATCTACGGCCGGGCAGCGACCTCATCGCGGACCTTGGCGGCCTGCATCGCTTCATGAATTGGCAACGTCCGATCCTAACCGATTCGGGCGGCTTTCAAGTCTTTAGCCTCAGCGCGACGAACACTATCGACGACGAGGGCGTGACCTTCCGATCGCATATCGACGGCAGTCGTCATCGTTTTACGCCGGAGCGGGCGATGGCAATCCAGGAGCAGCTCGGCGCCGATATCGTCATGGCCTTCGACGAGTGTGCCCCCCACCCGTCAACACCCGAATACACGCGCGCGGCGATGAACCGTACCCATCGGTGGCTGGAACGCTGTATTGCAGCCAAGCAGCGGCCCGACCAGGCACTCTTCGGCATCGTCCAAGGCGGCATGTACTCGGATCTCCGCCGCGAAAGCGCGGTCTTTGTTGCGGAACAGCCGGTTACCGGTTGCGCTATTGGTGGCCTTGGTGTTGGTGAGCCCAAGCCGGAGATGTACGAGATGCTGTCGATCACGACGGCTGAGCTACCGACCAACAAACCCCGTTATATGATGGGTATTGGTTCACCGGAAGATCTGATCGAAGGCATTGCACGCGGTGTCGATATGTTTGATTGCGTGCAGCCGACACGGCTCGGTCGACACGGGGCTGCTTGGACGCCAGACGGACGGATTAACTTATTGAACACCCGGTGGGCTCGGGACGACCAGCCAATCGAAGTGGGCTGCGATTGCTATGCCTGCGTCCATCATACCCGAGCGTATATCCGCCATCTCCTGCGCGCGGAAGAAGCGCTGGGCCAGCGGTTGGCAACTATTCACAATGTCCGCTTTCTGATCCGCCTCATGACCAGCGCGCGACAGGCGATCATGGCAGATGAGTACGGCGCATTCCGCACACAGTTTCTTGAGCGATTTCAACCGGTGCCCGACGCTGTGCGAGCCGCGCAGCGAGAAGCATATGGCCGGCGCAAGGAGCGCGGATAGCGATGCTCAAAACTGAGCAACCATTACCACAGACGTCCGCCTCGGTTAAGCGCCCCGAGCGCATCGCCTGGCTCGTTCTTCTCACCGCGTTTACCGTCTTCTGCATGATTGGTGTTGCGACGGGGAGCTGGGCGTATCGTTGGTGGACCCAGCCAACCCCGGGTGTCGTGGAAGTAACGGTCCACCAGAAGCTTTTCGTGCAGCAGCTTCCGGCCGGCAAGATTCAGCCAATGGTTTTTCAAGGCGGCGTGCTAAGCACCGACGATCGGTTAATCGTCAGTCCAGAGGCGCCTCCAGGACCGGCTGCGACTTTGCGTTTTGGCACGGCATCAACTGCCTTGTGGGCCGGCACCAACCTCCGCGTCGGTCAACTGCACCGTCAGTGGCATCCATCTGTGTCAAACATAGCCCAGTTCGAACTTGAGAGTGGCCAGCTGCTTATTGAGCTTGAGGACTCCGACGAGCAGTTTACGGTTGGGATCGGCGGAAACCTTGGCGGCAGCCCGGTAATCCTTACCAGCCCGGGTCGGTACCGTATTCGTGTACTTGACGTGGAAAGCCCAACGACAGCGGAAGTTGAGCGAGTCTTTGCGCCTGGGCTCGAAGTAGCGACCGAGCGTGGCCTTGCGCTCATTGGCGCCAATCAAGTAGCTCCTGGAGAGCGCTTGATCGAGGCCGACAATCGACCACAGCCAAAACGAAATCGGTGGAATCTCGTAAGCGACGGTAACTTCCAGCAATTAATTGACGTTCTATACAGTAAAGCGAACGCCAACCAGCTGACGTGGGGCCTTTCAAGCAATCCTACGGTGGTTGGAGCGGCCGACACGGGTGGCCCAGTGCCAACGCAGGCCTGTACGGATCCAATTGGGCGGACGGGATGCGAGGAGCCGTACCTGCGTTTGGTTCGACGTGGGGGCAACACAAAAGGCTACGTCACTGCAGTAAAGCAACAGATCAACGCCGACGTGACCTCCTACCGCTGGGTTCGGCTACAGGCGGACATTAAGATTGTGTACCAATCGTTGAGCAAAGCGGGCGAGTCGGGCACTGAGTGTCCGCTGATGATTGAGATTACATATTCCAACACACAGGCGGCAAACATTCACAAAGATTACTGTTATTGGGCGTTTGAACACCCGAACCAGAATGGGGTGATTGCGAATTATCCATATATCGCAACGACGCAAATTCCAGAAAATAGCTGGTATCCGGTCGATATCGAGCTCAAACAAGATCTGGGTCAGCTCGTGAAGATCGAGAGCATCTCATTCCAGGCGAACGGACACGACTACGAGTCACATGTCCGCGACGTCGAACTGTTCGGTGAAGGTTTGGTCGAGGTTCCAAAGCCGTAGCGGCATCAGCCCTACCTGCGGTAGTATAACGGTCAATTGTTGGAGGATTCATGAAGAAAATCTGCGTCGTCGGAACTGGGTATGTTGGCCTAGTGACGGGCGTTTTATTCGCCGATTTAGGCAACGACATCACGTGTATTGAAATTGATCAGCGCAAGCTCACGACGCTCCGCGGCGGCAAGTCGCCCATCTACGAACCAGGCCTTGAGGAGCTGCTGCGCCGCAACTTGGAGGCCGGTCGCCTGCGCTTCACTGATAATTACGATGCGGGCGTTCCCGACGCCGATTTTGTATTCATTACCGTCGGTACGCCGATGAATCATGACGGCTCGGCCGACCTCAAATACGTCGAGGCGGCGGCCCGCTCGATCGGCAGAGCACTGCGCAAGCCGTCGATCATTATCGACAAGTCGACGGTGCCAGTAGGTACGGGCGATTGGGTAACGAATTTGATTCGGGCAGAGGCTGGCGACAAGCACTTCGCGGTTGTATCGAATCCAGAGTTCCTGCGCGAAGGCTCGGCCGTCACCGACTTCCAGCGTCCGGACCGCATTGTGCTCGGCTCGCTCAATCGAGAGGCGGCGGAAAAGGTTGCCGAACTGCATGCGCCGCTGCAGGCGCCGATACACATCACCGACCTGCGTACTGCTGAGATGATCAAGTACGCGTCGAATGCGTTCCTGGCAACGCGGATTAGCTTCATCAACGAGATTGCATCGATTTGCGAGCAGCTGGGCGCCGACGTCAAGGAAGTGGCGAGGGGCATGGGCGCCGACAAACGAATCGGCCCTCACTTCCTTGATGCAGGTATCGGCTACGGCGGCTCGTGCTTCCCAAAGGACGTGCTGGCGCTGCACCATATGGCCGCCTCTTCGGGCTGCCACCCGCAGCTGCTCCAGGCCGTTATGGATATCAACCGGGATACCCGCCGGTCGTTCATTAACAAGCTCGAGGAGCTTGTGGGCGACTTGAACGGAAAGACGATCGGCGTACTTGGCCTAGCGTTTAAGCCGAATACGGATGATATGCGCGAAGCTGCCTCGGTAGATATCATTAACCGGCTGCTTGAGCTCGGTGCTCATATCCGAGCATATGACCCGGTAGCGATGGAAGTCGCCGAGACAATGCTGCCGGATGTACTTTACTGCGCCACGGCGTACGATGTTGCCAAGGGTGCCGATGCCCTGCTGCTCGTAACCGAGTGGAACGAGTTCAAGCAGCTTGACTTCGACAAGCTCAAGCGGCACATGCGACAGCCGATCCTGCTCGACGGACGGAATGTCTACGAGGCAGCCGATCTTGAGGCGCGCGGCTTCACGTATCGCGGCGTTGGCCGCGGCGTCAAACGGGCGGAGCGGCCAAGCAACGGCAAGGTTGCGCAGGCCGAGCTCGTCGAGGCCTAGTCTACCTTGCAATCTCGAGGGACCCGAGCCTGTACTGTGTACGCGACGCTCGGGTCCCTCGTCTTTCCTTGACCTTTTACCATGCTGTACACCGGTGTCGACATTATCGAGATCGCGCGCATTGAGCGGGCGATTAGCCGCTGGGGAGAACGGTTTCTCGTCCATGTCTTCACGGCTGCCGAACGAGCGGAGAGTGGGAACAAGGTGCACTCGCTTGCCGCACGCTGGGCTGCTAAAGAGGCAGCGGCGAAGGCGCTCGGCATCGGCATCCGCGGCATTGGGGCGCACGAAGCTGTTGGCGCTGGGGCAGCGGCCGACTGGCACGACGTAGAGGTCCGGCGCCCGCCGGCTCATCGACCACAGATAGTGCTGCACGGCACCGCCGCTGAGCAGGCCAGTGCTTTGGGCTGGCGGAGTGTCGCCCTGTCGCTGTCACACGGACGCGACTACGCCGTCGCTTTTGTGGTAGCAGAGGCCGGGCCCTAACTCCATTCGTTTACATAGTGCTTTAGGGCTATCGGCTGTTGCCACTACCGCGGCCTAGCTTGGTTGTTGGAGCTTCCGGTTCTCTTCCCACAACATAACTGCAATCGTGTCAGACGCTTTCCGCTGCCATTTATAGAAGGTATCCTCATCGACATCCGCCAGCCAGCCCAGCACTTGCTCCAGATCGCTCGGCTGCCGCTGGCCCATTCGCCGCCGCTCCTCCGACAGACGCCGTGCCTCGGCGAGCGCAGCTTTGCGTGACAACTCGCGCACGTACGGATAGTGCAACACGTTATAGAAGCGCCATGCTTCTCCGACTTTGATCGTTTCGTCGCTGGACGGACGCAGCGTATCAATGTGCTCGACCAGAATCTCGCGCAGTGCTGCTGCCCGATTGAGGCGATTGTCTATAAGCCTCGACTGAGCCAAGCGCCGATCCACGAGCTCCAATGTTAGCAGCGGGCTTTTAGCAAGTTGGGGCGGACTTTTGAGGCTCGAAATCGCCTTGCGGACAAGATTTTTAAATGCCTTTTCATCGCCAACCTCATTGGGCTGCACATTGGGCCCGGGCGAGGCTTCTTCCACACCGTCGGACGGTTCCTCCGGGATTGCAGCCGGTTGCAGCACAGCGGGAGCTGCCACTGGGAGGGTTCCAAGCGCCGTCGCGTACTCGCGGGCCTCGGCCCTCGCCTGTTGCTCAGCCCGGTTGAAGAAGAAGGTATCAAGCCAGCGCCGCCCGCTGTCAAAGGTCGTATGCGTCAGCGTGACCAGTCCCGCCAGCACCAGTAAGCTGTAAGCCGACAGAGGCTCTGTAAGCGAGAGTAGCCCAATATAGAGCAGATTGACTAAGGCGATGCCCGTCAGGCTGTAGACGAAATCGCGCTGGACAGCTTGGCCCTCAAGCAGTAGACCGAAATGAGCAATACCGTAGCCCAATAGCGCGAGCCCAATCAGCAGGCAAATATAGCCTGGCAGAACGGTAACAGCCGGATTCCACAGGTAGCGCGAAGCGATATACAGCCCCCCTATGAGGAAGGTTAAGGCACCTGCAACCAACAGCGTAAGCTGCTGCGCGAGCGCCCGGTCGCCCTCAGCACTGCTCGCGCGCAGCTGCCTAAGTGCCCGCATCAAATTGAAGCTAGCACCCAGACCGACGAGGCCAAGGTAACCGATTTGGAGCGGGTAGGCGTCGCCACGATCAAGATAAGCAAAGCGTTGACCGGAGCTACTCACGGGCTGGGAATAGTCGATAAATAGGTTGGTGGTGCTACCGACGACGACAATAATCGCCCCTACCAGATAGACGATCACCGCCAATGACATACGAGACTGCGGTGATTGCTGGCCCTCAGTTCCGGCAAGCTGCCGCGTAATTTGTTCACTAAAGTGAAACCAGGCAGCCACCGGCACAACCGCTGTCCACCAAAAGCTGCGCTCCACCATGATCAGCGTTGGAATATCACGAAGGTTGAAGGTAACCACGCTCGAGGCGAAAAACGCGGATTGGCTGAAGAGCGCGGCTAGTCCCGCCAGAATCAATGGCGTCCGTCGCTCGACTCGTACCAATAGATAGAGCCCAAGCCATAAGAAGACGGCAAAACAAACCGTCTGCGCGATCACTACCGGATCATGCCACCGCATATCGACCTTGCTTCACTTTCGAGAGATTCGATGCCGTTCTGGTCGATTGTAGCATGGTGGCTACGAGTCTGAGGGGCAGGCTTGTCCTCCTTGTGCCCCACCATCGCGGCCACGACCTGTTGGTTCACGTGTTACCAACATACGTCCAAAGTTGCACTGATGTCACCGCTTTCGACCATGTGGTTAATGCCTCCCGATCGCTATCCTATAGCTACCCTCTAAGGTAGCGACAGGAGAACTGCGTTGAGCGCGTGGATTGGTGTAGACCCAACGGGCGAGGACGATTTCGATCAGGCTCGCAGGCAGGCAACCTTTCGCACAATCATCGGCATCCTCAATCGCCGCGGTGATGACCTGCTACAGCTGGAAGCCGTTCGTGCACGAGTTAATGTGCGCGGTCAGCACTACCGCGGGGTGCAGTCGATCGCGGTGGACCATATCGTCGGCAGCGAGGGCCGCGTCCCCGACTTCGACCGGCACTTCATGCCCTTGACATACCACACCAAAGAGCGGTGGAAGAGTATCCAGCGCGCCTACACCCAGGGCCGTACGCTGCCGCCAATTGACGTGTATAAGCTGGGCGACATCTACTTTGTACGCGATGGCAATCACCGGGTTTCAGTTGCGCGACAGTTGGGGCAGACCGAGATTGAAGCGCATGTCACCGAGCTCACAACCGACGTCGTGCTGCATCCGGAGTTGACGACGCGCGACCTCAGTTATATTGAGGAGCAGAGCGACTTCCTCGAATGGACCGGCTTGGTGCAAGCGCGCGGCAGCATCAGCATTGAGGTCAGCCAGCTTGGTGGGTACCTCGACCTCATCCGTCACATCAATCGGCATCGCGCCCAGCTAAGCGCTGCGCGGGGCCAGTCAGTCGAACGTGAAGAAGCCGCGGCGCACTGGTACGACGCCATCTATCTTCCAGTGGTGAAGCGGCTGCGAGAGGCTGGTCTACTGCAGCACTCAGACGGCAAGACCGAAGCGGATCTCTTCTTAGCGGTGCTCAAGCAGCAAGAGAGTCTTGCCCTGCAGGGACGAGACCACGCACTTGAGCAGGTGACCGAAGCTTTCATCAGCGAAATGAGCAGGCCGAGCTTGCGGCAGTGGGTCATGGCCATGCACAGCCTCTGGCCCGCATAGTCGTAATGAAATTCAACTCAGCTCGAGGAGCACATAAACCCGCTCATCCCGCCGATTGGATGGCAAGCTAATTGGAGACACTTGGGAGGCTGGCTAGCTCATTCGACGGTTCGTCTGAGCTCGCCGGAGTAGCGAGTGCAGTCGCGGTGAGTAGCACCAACGCGATCCAGACGAGGTCGGCCAGTAGCAAATGCACGAGCTGTAACCAGATGGGCGCGAGCAGCCGCACATTCAGTAGCCCAACCACCAGCTGAACCACAAATAGAATCGCAAGCGTTGTGGCAAACCTGATCGTCTCGGCACTGCGACGCGTGGCGCTTACGACGGCACCTGCCACAACTAGGTAAAGCCCAAGTGCCACGGCGAGCACGGGGTGAATAATGCGGAGCCGCTCCAAGAAATGTGACGCCGGCGAAAAATCGCGTTGTATCCCCTCCGCCAGCGACGAGACCGGAAAGAGCGTGTCGCCGAGCGCGGTGATTGCTCCCGTGATGCCCAAGAGCAATGCCCCGACCAACGCTCCCCCCAGCAGACCTCCAACCAACCCTTGGCGGCGGAAGCTCATTGGCGCGCCACCGCCAGCCCACCAGGCTGTAACCGTTAGCCATGCCACAAGCAAAAACGTATTCACCAGATGGATTGAGATTATCACCGCCCGCAGCCCCGAAGCATTGTCGGCGACCAGCCCGAAAAGCACCAGCGCGGCGCCCACAAGCGCCTCGGAAATAATAAAAACCAGCGACATCGTTGCGCCGAACCGTACGGGATGCCGCGACGGATAGGCGCGAAAGGCCCACACAAACAGGCCGACGACGAAGAGGAGCGCTAACCCGCTCGTGAGACGGTGCGTAAACTCGACCATGGTCTCGACGAACTCAGCGCGTGGAATAACATCGCCATTGCAGAGCGGCCAGTGGCTGCCGCAGCCGGCACCTGAGCCGGAAGCGCGCACATACGCGCCCCACAAGATGACTGCGAGGTTGTACAGCAGTACGCCCCAGGCGTACGTCACGAATCCGGATCGTTTCATGGTTTCTCTTAAGTGCGTGTCTATGCGAGTGGCCAGCGTATACGTGGATCATTCGCATACATAATATCACGAGTCCGT
>JADDQE010000210.1 GCA_016781525.1 bacterium
GTACACATTGTGGACAGCCCATCGAACAGTGTTTCCCTTCCAGAAGGGATTGTGTTTTAGTATCGGCCTCACCTTTATAGGATTAATCATCAACTCGCTGACAACGGAGTGGCACAACAACCCGGCCCTTGTTTACCCAACATTTTGGCTCGCTGGAGCGTGTATCGGGATATCCACTAGTCGGATAGGAAAGAACGAAGGCATATGACGCTTCGTGATCGACCTCCGCACGGCAATCCCGCTTAAAACCCGTCGTATCACGCCCGATCAACCCATTGCAGCCGGGTACCAGGTGCATCGGGAATAGCGTCAACTTGCCGCTGGTGCGCTTCATCGCCGACGGTGGAGGAACCCATCGTACACCCAAGTGCTGAGTTATGTCCAGCCTTACCCGCGTAGACGTGCTTCGAAGAACTTTCGTCATTGAGCAAACATTCGCCAGTAAAGTGCTGTTTATGCGGCGTCGTGCATTGAACCAATGTGAACACTGCTCTTGCAGCAGGTTATAGCGAACCTGTAGGAACAACTCGTGAAAATTGGAATTGACCTTAGCATTGCCCGAGTTAATCAAGCTGGCACAGGTATTTATGCTCAGAGTCTCGCAGACTCGTTAATCAAGTTGGAGTGTGGCCCGCAGATCCACGTGTTTGCCGTCAACCAACGGCATGATATGGCCGCCGGGAAAACAATTCGATCAAGACTGGATACCCTGTATCGTGATCTCATCTGGATGCACATGCTCCTCCCATACCAGGTCAAGCGTGCGAATATCGATATCCTGCATATGCCCGCAAACGTTGTTCCTTTCATATCAAAGGTTCCTACAGCAGTTACAATCCTTGACACGACGATTATGCATACCCCGCAACACTTTCCCAGATGGCACCGGAGCTATGCGCGTCGCTTCGTTCCGCTCGCGGCACGCCAGGCCCGCATCATCCTGACGATTTCTGAGCACTCGAAACGTGATATCGTGACAACGCTTAACGTCCCAGAGCAGAAGGTTGTCGTGACCCCGCTAGCGGCTGCACCCGAGTTCCGCAGGGTTCGACAAAACGATGTCACCGATATAAAACAGACCTATAAGCTTGGCCGATTCATGCTTACGGTCGGCACGCTCGAGCCTCGTAAGAACATTGTCCGACTGCTCCAAGCCTTTGCAGCCCTGCGCAAAGACAACCTGGATATCACGCTTGTGCACTGCGGACCCAAGGGATGGTTATTTGATGACATCCTCTTTGAGGCTGAGCGGCTCGGCATCCAAGATTCCGTGCGCTTTTTTGGGCGTGTTCCAATCGAGGATTTGGTTAAGCTGTATAATGCCGCCGACGTCTTTGTTTATCCATCTACGTACGAGGGGTTTGGATTGCCCGTACTTGAGGCGATGGCGTGTGGCTGCCCAGTCGTTACATCACAGGTTTCCTCCTTACCAGAGGTAGCCGGAGATGCCGCAATTTTGATCGACCCGTATTCGGTGGGCGACCTCACCGCGGCCTTGCGACGGGTGTTGTCTGATCCTGAACTGACAGAGCAACTACGAACCCGAGGACGTGCACGCGCAGCAACCTTTTCGTGGTCACGTTGCGCACAGGAGACCGTGGCAGCCTACCACCGAGCACTTGCATAATGAAACTGTTATATACCCTTACGATGTATCCGCCATCAACCGGCGGAGCTCAATTGCACCAGCATCTACTCGCACAACATCTCCAACCAGGCCACTCGGTAACAGTTGTCACGCATTGGGACCGGAACCGAACAGATTGGTTATTAGGTACGACCCTGCGAGCACCGGCTCGCAGCTGCGATTATCGTATCGACAATGTTCCGGTTCATCGCCTCGGATTGTCAACATGGGAGAAGATTAGCCTCACGCCCTTTGTACTGACCTATTACCCCTTGATGGACTGGGCGCTGGCACCGATTGCAATGTGCATCGAGCGACACTTGATGGAGTACGCAGCGGATGCCACCTTGGTGCATAATGTCCGTATCGGCCGTGAAGGACTTAGCTACGCCTCATTGAACGTGGCCCGCCGACGAGATATTCCATTCGTGCTCACTCCGGTCCATCACCCGCGCTGGTCGGGTTGGCGGTATCGTGCCTATAACAATTTGTACACGGAGGCCGATCTCGTTATCGCCCTGACACAGGCAGAAAAGCAGGTGCTCGTTGGGCTAGGTGTTCGGGAAGACCGTGTGGTCGTTACAGGTCATGGTCCGATCGTCGCAGTGGAAGCACATCCCACTCGTTTCCTCGCTGAGCACCACATTTCTGGCCCGGTCATCCTGTTCCTCGGTCAGCATTATTCGTATAAGGGATACAGGGAGCTCCTGCGCGCAGCCCCACTGGTTTGGAAGCGGATACCGGAAGCAGAGTTTGTGTTCATTGGACCGCCAGTTGGACACTCGGAGCGCGAATTTGAACGATTCGCAGACCACCGCATTCATCGGCTCGGCAATGTGGATCTGCAAGTAAAGACAGACGTGCTTGCGGCGTGCAGCCTGGTCTGCGTCCCCTCGTCACAGGAAAGCTTTGGCGGCGTCTACACGGAGGCTTGGAGCTTCAAGAAACCGGTGATTGGGTGCAATATAGCGGCAGTTGCTGAGGTGATTACCGATGGTGTAGACGGGCACCTCGTCGAACAACAACCTGATATGATTGCCGAAAGAATCATCGATCTGCTGCTAAGCCCGGCTCGAGCCGGGGCAATGGGCAGCGCCGGCTGGAAAAAAGTTCGGGAGCGCTACAGCTGGCCTCGACTCGCAGAGCGAACGGCACATGCTTATCAGATGGTATTGTCCTGATGTCTGATCTGCTGTAAAAGCAATAATCCAACCTTCGGCTACCGACAAAGCCGCGGCTTAGACTCGCTTATCGCTCGGCATACTGAAAGTGAAAGATGGCGCCCTAACAGCTTGCGTCCCACAGATACCAATGGAGCTTAGCATGCAGAATTGCCAGCACCTTGAGCCGGCCAAGACACCACCGGCACGATTTAGCATATTGGGTGTCGGAATCAGCGCCATCACCTTGGAGGAGGCGGTCGGTGTAATCAAAGACTGGATTGAATCCAGGCAGCAGCACTACCTGAATATTTGCACGGCACACACACTATTGGAGTGCTATGATGCCCCCGACCTTGCGGACATTGTCAATCGCTCTGGTCTTGCTACCCCTGATGGAATGCCGCTCGTCTGGCTTGGCAAGCTCCAGCGCCATCGCATTGGCCGTGTGTATGGTCCGGATCTCATGCTCGCGGTCTGCGATGCGGGTCAGGCAGCCGGGTACCGGCATTTCTTCTATGGCGGAGCACCAGGTGTTGCGGAGGAACTGGCCGAGCGGTTGAAGGCACGATTTCCGAGTCTACAGATAGCAGGGGTGTACTCGCCTCCGTTTCGGGTGCTCTCACGACAGGAAGAGCAAGAGACGGCTGACCTGATCAATGCGAGTAGGCCAGACATCGTCTGGGTAGGCCTTGGAACGCCCAAGCAAGACTATTGGGTTGCACGATATCGGCCGCTGCTTGATGCTCCAGTCCTGATCCCAGTCGGAGCCGCCTTTGATTTTCATGCGGGCCGAATCAAGCAAGCTTCCCCTTGGATGCAGCGCGCTGGTCTTGAATGGTTATTTCGCCTCACTCAGGATCCGAAGCGACTCTGGAAACGGTATATTATGGGCAATCCACGGTTTGTGTATCTTGTCGGCAAGCAACTGTTAACGACGTCCAAGCGCAGTACGTATCGATAAGCAGCGGCCCAAGCTGTGGGGGGCACGCCAGGAGGGCTACGCACTCGCACCTTTTGCAAGCACAACCACGCTCCTGCCTTTTACGACGCCTGCAAAGCTGATGCAGACCAGGTTCGGGCGTCGGAGTCCTGGTAGCAAGGGCATAGCCAGCTAGCCGGCTCGATTATTTTTAACAGGGAGATGCTGCATGCCCTCACTCCTCGTACGACACGCCGAGCTCCTAGTCACGATGGATGACGATGATCGCACGTGGCCAGACGGCGCGCTCTACATCGTAGACAACGAGGTTAAGGAGATCGGCCCGACCGCGCGGCTTCCACAGACTGCGGACCAGATAATCGACGCGCGCGAGATGATCATTCTACCCGGAATGGTCAACACCCATCATCACTTCTATCAGACCCTGACGCGTAATGTTCCGGCGGCGCAGGACGCCAACTTATTCGACTGGCTCCGCACGCTCTACCCGATTTGGTCACGCCTCACCCCCGAGGCGATCGCGGTGAGCACGCAAGTCGCGATGGCCGAGCTCATGCTGTCAGGGTGTACAACCTCCAGCGACCACACCTATATCTGGCCGAACGGCGCCCGGCTCGACGATCAAATTACCGCGGCGCAGTCAATGGGGATGCGCTTTCATGCTGCACGCGGCGCCATGTCGGTGGGCGAGTCGCTCGGTGGCCTTCCTCCGGACCGAGTCGTGGAAGACGAGGACGCGATTCTGCGCGACTCACGTCGTTTGATCGAAGCGTATCACGACCCGCACCGCTTTGCGATGCTGCGGATTGTCCTGGCACCCTGCTCGCCCTTTTCTGTTTCGTCGCGTCTGATGCGTGAAAGTATTGAGCTAGCGCGGGCGTACGGCGTCCACTCACACACCCATCTTGCGGAAACCTTGGATGAGGCCGCCTATTGTGCTGCGACGTTTGGACGCACGCCGGTTGAGCTGGCCGAAGACCTTGGTTGGGTAGGGCCAGACGTTTGGCATGCGCACATGGTTCATCCGGGCGTGCACGAGGTGACGCGGCTGGGACAAACGGGGACCGGCGTCGCGCATTGTCCGACGTCAAACATGCGCCTGGCCTCCGGTATTGCACCAGTGCGGGAGCTGCAAGCGGCGGGGGTACGGGTAGGGCTCGGCGTAGACGGCTCGGCCTCGAATGATGGGTCGCACATGCTGGCGGAGGCACGCCAGGCACTTCTGCTCCAGCGGGTTATGGGCAACCCCGCCGGCCTAACGGCGATTGAAGCACTGCGATTAGCGACACGCGGTGGTGCGGCGGTACTTGGCCGTGACGACATCGGGTACCTTGCGCCGGGGATGGCCGCCGATTTCATCGGGTATCGCCTAGACACGCTCGGCTTCGCCGGTGGAGCGGTGCATGACCCGCTCGGTGCACTCGTCTTCTGCCAGCCGCCGCTCGTTGACCTAAGCGTGATCAATGGACGAGTGCGAGTCCAGTCGGGGCAGCTGCTTGGGGTTGACCTGCCACCGCTGATTGCCCGCCACAATGCGCTTGCGAGGGCGCTCGTACGGGATGAGCTCGGACAGCCCCGTTCCTGATACCCTAGCTTCGTCGCGATGCAAGACCATCACTTCAGGCAGCATCGCTCGGTCCTAGGCGTGTCCATAGATCAACACGTCAACCATGACGTTCGCTCGGATTGCATCAAGGGCTCCTCACTCCCGCTGCACCACTTGGAAGAGTGTAATTTGCATGCCGTCCGGATCTTGGACGCGCACATTGTAATCGCCCCATGGCGTGACCACCGGTGCATGCACCATGGTCACGCCATGGGCAAGAACACGATCGAGCGCGGCCTGGAGGTCAGGAACCTGGAGTGCAAAGCGAACAGACCCACTAGCGCGCTTGCCCGCTTCAAGTTGATCAACTGCAGTGGCATAGGATTCGTCAAAAATCTCGAGCGTGGCCCGTCCCATCTCGATCATCAGCGCTTGCCCATTGGCGTTGGTCCAAACCTGGGCTGGCTCGAGACCAAGACCGGCGCAGTAGAAGCGAACTAGCCGCTCGTAGTCGTGCGTCGTCAGCGCGACGCGTAGTTCTAAGACTGATGGGGTGGTGTTTCCTGATGACATCAGCTATCCTCCTGTCCATGCTGGATTGCTGAGGGAAACGCAGGGGCAGCCGCAGGGCTGCACCGTACCGCTCGATCCCTATGGCTTGCCCTCGGTCTTGTCAGCAGCATAAGCTATCTCGATCGTGCCACCCGGCATGAAGTTCGCCATGACATAGCGCAAGGCTTGCTCCCGATCGTCCCCCCCTTCGTCGGTAAGCAGCAGTTGCGCGCAAAATTCCGCTATATCTTGCACGATCCGCTCGTAGCGATAATACGCCAGCGCCCGGGGGTCGACTTCCGTTTGACCATACCCCGGATAAAACAGCGCTTCTTCCTCTTGGGCTGTATGCCCAACAAACCCTTGACCACCGCCGATAAACATCAAATCACGTTCTTTGGGCGCCAAGATCGGATTATCCCAGTCGACGATGTACAGATGACCATCGAGATCAATCAGCAGATTGCCGGCGTGAATATCAGAATGGCACACAACAAATTCCGGCGGGTGCGTTAACAGTGCTTGGCCAAGCTTGTCAGCGCGCCCAATGAGATTAAGCAGCAGATCATGTTTAGCCTCCAAGAACGCAACTAATTTCGCCGCAACGTGATCGCCGCACCTGTACTGGGGAAGATGTGCCAGAAACTGTTTTACACGTTCGCGTCCTTGTGGGGAAAACGTCTCGCGTGGCAGCAACCGCATAAGGGCCGGATGCAGCTGAGTCCTGTGGAGGCGCCTAAGAGCTTCGCCAAAATCGCGCCATTGATCACCTGACAAGGCAATTTCATACCCGTTGCGACCCGCAACAAATGGGTAAAGAATGACAGTAAACGCATCCATGTTTGCCCATAGCTGTCCTTGCATGGTTGCAAGCGGAGCAATAATCTGCGTGATGCCATGCTCGCTAAGGAATTTGGGTAAGGTCACGGACATTTCGTCAAAGACTCCACGCCGTAACTTCGCGAAGTATGAAGTTTTATTATGACCAGCTGCGTGATAGACCGCCGTATTAACATCGGCTCCAAGCGGTAGAAACATCACTTGGGCAGCGTGCACGCCGTATGCATCTCGCAAGCATCTAATAATGTCGTCATCTTGGATAGCAGGTTTTTCAAGCATAGATGTGTAGATGTTCTCTGCCCGCATGGATCCATGGACCTTTGTGGTCGCCAACCTAGCTCAAAGTCCTTGGTTACCTTGAGTATAAACGTGGCGTCAATGCCTTGAGCGGTATGTTGTTGCACAGGTCCCTGTTAGAGCACCCGAGAGTGGGCTGGAGTCTGCTCTCGGGTGCAACAGCGCTGGCTTACTTTAGCTGGAGATCAACCCTTGTCGTGTGAAAGGGAAAGATAATTACACGCTGGTAAGTAGTGTCGCGCTAACCCTCTGAGCTAACGTCACGCTCATGGACGCCATACTAGCGGATTGGAGTTATGCCACGTCACTCGGTCGTCCGTCACCGGCTCAAAGGGTAACCGCAGCCCGCCATCCATCATTGGAGTAGTCAAAATTGGACGTAGCCGTACTGGCAGGCGAGCCATCGGGATTACCCCACCTGACAGTACACGGACGATTGGCTGCCCAAGACCAGCCTGCGCGCGGCGGAGGCCCGCGATGTACGCGAGCAACAGGAGCATGATAGCGAAGCAGCCGAGACCGTGGCTCACTTCGCGGCGGGTTAGAGCATGTCGTTCAACCATATTTGGGCATCCAGCGTGTTAGCGCGACGCTCAGCCACGGCTTCGAGCTTTGACAGGGTCCGTCCGACAAGGAAGACATTCGCCCCGTCGCGCGCAAAGGCATGAGCAACTGTACGTCCGATGTGTCCTCCGGCCCCGTAGATATGGCGTTCTTGTCCTTTAGCAGCATATCGTCTCCTGATTGGCACGCACGGTGGTGTCGATATGGTCAGTCTTGAGGCTGCGGTCCCAACCCCACAGCAGGCATTGGCGATGTCGAACAACCCCTCGACACCATAGCCAAGCGGGTGGCGGGGCCATCGTTCGGCCCCGCGACGAAACCATCCAGCGACATTGAGAGCTCGACAACCACCTTGCTCATGTGCAACCTCCTTTCACGCCCTTAATGGTTGCCGTGCTCGTAAGCATAGCAAGCGGGTGTGACAAGAACAGTCACGACGAGCATTGCTTTTCCAGGAGGTATGGCAGCAGCACCACTGCTGGTGCCACGCGGCCCGAAGCGTCTTGCACCGCGCTTGCTAGGCGAAACAGGCGCCTCTGCAGGCTAGCGAGCCCAACTTCTGGTGCACTACAAAGGGTAACAAAATTAGAAGCTCTGTCCCCGTTAACTCGTGTCAGCTCCACTAAATTGTTTGGCGTGGAGGCTAGCGCCATCCTTGGACGTGGTCGTCAAGCTTGCCGGTCACAGCTTACTCGACTGCGGGTGCCGGCTGCAGGGTGTACACTTGAACCATGATTGCCGTCATGCCGTGCTCACTCCCTTTCGCGTGCAGTTCCCCTCGCTGGAAATACGCGCCTTGCCCGGCTGACACGTGGGCGCGCACGCCATCAGGACCACTTACCCAACCAGCGCCTTCGACCACCAAGAAAAGCTGGCCAAAGCCAGCGGGATGTGGCCCAATCACGCCGTTTGCTTCAAAATGGACACAATGAATGTGGGCTTCTCCTGCTCCATCGCCAACATGCACGCTAGATGCCGAAACGCTGTCAAACTCTTTAATGGGTTGGGCACGATCCGCGGAGAAATTGACGACTCTCATCCTACACCTCGCGCTTAAGGCTATGGATCCGTTTTACCATTGGTGGCTTCGAGCGGATGTGTAAGCAAGGTTGCTAGCGAAGGCAGCTCTGGTAGTGCGGGCGCGGAAACTGGTGTGTTGTGGGCGGCCGGTATGTGGCCGAACTGGATAACCACAGCGCATACCGCGACGAAAGCACGAGCATGCTGCACGGGAAGCCTACCATCGGTATAGGCTTTCGCCACGTAGACCAGCCAGCCCTACCACAATCTGGCGGGTGCAGCACACGTTGTTGCAGCAGCTTCGTGCAGTGCGCCTGCGACATAAAAGCATTTAACAGGATTAGTTGGATTCTCCGCTATGCTTCACTTGAACGCGTAAAGCGAAGGGTAATGGCATCGTCTTGCCGTTCCCAGCTGTATTTGAGGCGAAGATAATCAGCAACAGGCTGATAGATATTCCAGAACGGGTCGAGGTCTTCCATCGTCAGCCCAAACGCGGAGCGCGACTCCTCGGAGGGCCAGCCGGAGACCACGGCTTCAGCATGGGTATCGTCGCCTGATATTGAACGTAGGCGCGCTCCTGATGACACTATGTTGAGCGCTGCGATACGGGTTATTTCTGGCAACGGATGATCTTTGACTTCATCCCAACTCGGTGCAAAGCGTTGCCCAACATACCGCACGAATTCTTCCGTAGACAACCCACGATCCTTTAAGTACGCAAACGTTGTCAGGATAAAAGCTGTCAAGTTTCCTTGCGCGTGCTCAGTAATTTGCTCCGGTGTAAATTCAGCGGCTGGCTCATCGGACATGGCGAACGCTCCTTACGAGACGGCTCAGCAAACACGCCTGGTTGGCACTCGCAGTGTACCCGACTCGTCAACCTGCATCGTCCTGGTTCCAAGAGCAAGGTAGCTTGTGCGTCGAACGCTAGCTAAGGTGAGTTACCGCCCACGCCACCTACGGAGCTCATGGCACTCCACCAGCCTTTTCTAAGCGGGATGAACTCGACCTCGCGCTAGGCGGTCAACGCCGGCCTCTCGTTCGAGGGGAGCGCTGTTGGCTCATCGTGTTGCGGATGGCTTCGAGGATTTCAACTGCACGTGCGTATAGGCCCACAGCAGGAGCACTGCAGCAAGTGCTAATCCTGCGGTTATGAAAAACAGCGTGCTGAAGCCGGCTCGAGCAATCAAATAGCCGCCAAGTGCAGCGGTACTTGCCCAGCCCACGGCAAGCCCGATGGTGAGCAGCGCAGATGTAGTTGTCCGCCATTCTGGGCGGACAATTTCTTGACTGAAGACATTCCGTAGTGGGCCGTTCATGGCACTCATAAAGAGAACGCCAATGAAGCCGATGGTTGCGGGGAACCAGTGCGGAATCAGCGCAAGCGGCAGCATCGCCAACGCTATTCCTAGCGTTGTCCAGGTGAGGGCGGCTGGGGTTGCCCCACCGGCGAACTAGGATTAGTCAACCCTTGTTCTGTAAATTCAGCGATGTTCCTCAGCATGCCCGCTGTCCGG
>JADDQE010000039.1 GCA_016781525.1 bacterium
GCCTGGCCCGCTTCCGGCCACCTGCACAATATCGACATTGTTCTCGCGTGCCAAGCGCTTGGCAACGGGCGAGGCCAGTACCGGAGCGCCGTCGGAGCGCGTTGCTGGGGCTTGTGAGCTACCAGGCGTGGTTCCCGGAGTGGTCGGCGCCGGCTGGCCGGTTGCTTCCTCACGTGCCGTCTCGTCGGAGCCGTAGCCCGGCTTGGCCTGCTCGGTAGCGCCACCCGACTGCGTGCCCTGCGACTGGGGCGCTCCACCACCGCTAGCACCCGCCGCGCTCTCGGTCTGCCTGGCTGCGTCCGAAGCTGTCGCAACACCGACCTCGCGATCCACCGTAGCCGCACCACTAGCAACTCCACCCGGCTGCTGTGCCTGGACCGCTTGCGTGTTTTGATCAGAGTTAGCACCTTGGGCACTTGGGCCGGACGCATCAGTCGCGGTCGCCGCACCACCGCCATCGCCCGCTGCGGCCCCGCCACCCTCGCCATCAAGCACGGCAATCGTGCTACCTACCGGCACGACTGAACCTTCCTCAGCGACAATTTGGGTCAGCTTGCCGCCGCTGAAGGCTTCGATCTCGATCGTTACTTTGTCGGTCTCGATCTCGGCGATTGGCTCGCCCTTCCTGACATCGTCGCCGACCTGTTTGAGCCATCGGACGATGGTGCCTTCCTGCATGTCGAAGCCCATTTTGGGCATGGTAATGTCGGCCATCCTCAGCTCCTAGATCAGGTATCAGGTATCAGGAATTGAAACCCGGAGGCCTGACACCTGACACCTCTTAAGCGAGTACTTTCCGGATCGCTGCTTCGATACGTGCGGGCGTTACGACAACCTGGTCTTCAAGGTTCGTAGCGTACGGGAATGGAATCTCGCGAAAGCCGACGCGTTCGATCGGGGCGTCGAGATAATCGAAGGCATGCTCGTACAGCCTGGCTGCGATCTCAGCCTGAACCCCGTGGGACTCCCACTCTTCGGTCACCACGACGGCTCGCCCAGTGGTGCGGAAGCTTTCAAGCGCCTTGCTCATATCCATCGGGCGGATCGTGCGCAGGTCGATAATCGCGCACTCGATACCCTCCTGCTTGGACAGCCTCTCGGCAACCTCCATGCACAAGTGGACCGGCCGCGAATAGGTCACGATCGTCAGATCCTTGCCCTCACGCGCCACCCGCGACTCGCCGATCTTGACCTCGTAGGGCTCGTCGGGTATCTCGCCTTTCACACCGTACATCAACGTGTGCTCGATAAAGATGACCGGATCGGGGTCTTCCATCGAAGCCTTGAAGAGCGCTTTCATGTCGGCGGGGGTTGCCGGCGCGACAACCTTGAGGCCCGGCACATACGCAAACATCGGATCGAACGACTGCGAGTGCGTCGCCGAAAGGTTGCGCCAGCCATTCGTCGTGCGTAGCACCATTGGGCAGGTGATCTGGCCGCCGAACATGTAGTGGAGCTTGGCTGCGTGGTTGATAATCTGGTCAAAGGCGAGCAGCGAGAAGTTCACCGACATGATCTCGCAAATCGGTCGCATGCCCAGCATGGCGGCGCCGATGCCGATACCGATGATACCCGCCTCGGCAATCGGCGCATCGCGAATCTTCTCGGTGCCGTACTCCTCCAAAAACCCGGCAGTTACACCATAGGTGCTGCCGTAGTAGCCGATATCCTCACCAATGATAAAGACGCGATCATCTTTGAGCTGCTCGCGAAGCTCGGACCGGAGTGCCTCGCGGACCGTCATCACTGCCATAATTTATCCTTTGAGGGACTAGGGGCGAGGGGCTAGGAACCAGAAGCTCACCCGAGCCCCTAGTTCCTAGACACTAACCCCGTAGCTAAAACTTCGGCTCAATTGGATTGGCGTACACGCCTTCGGTCAGCCATTTCTCGTCGGCGGGCGGGCTTTGATCGGCAAAGTCAACCGACCCCTGTGCCTCGACCTCCGCCTGCTGCTCAATCTGCACCGCCTGCTCTTCGGTCATAACACCGTCGTCGATCAGCCGTTTGCGGAAAACCTGGTTTGGATCCCGCGTGCGATATTGCTCGACCTCTTCCCTGGTGCGGTATTTCTGTGTGTCCTGGGCCGAGTGACCACGGAAACGATAGGTCACCGCTTCGAGCAGCACTGGTCCTTGGCCGCTGCGCGCGTACTCTACGGCACGCAGCGTTGCCTCGTAGGTCGCGATCGGGTCGTTCCCGTCGACGCGCTCGGAGCGCATGTCAAAGGCGCACGCCTTACGGTAAATCTCTTGCACCGAGGTATGCACGGCGATCGGCGTGCCCATCGCAAAAAGGTTGTTTTCGCAGACAAAAATGACTGGCAGCTTGCCAAGCTGCGAAAAGTTCATCGCCTCATAGAACTCGCCACCGTTGGTCGAGCCGTCGCCAAAAAAGACCATCACCACTTCCGGACGCTTCTGGAGCTTCAGGGCCGTGCCGATACCGCAGGCCATCAGCAGGTGACTACCAATAATTGCGTAGCCGCCCCAGAAGTTCTTGCTCACATCCACCAGGTGCATCGACCCGCCGAGGCCAGCCGCTGAGCCCGTCGCCTTGCCAAAGAGCTCAGCCATGAGCGCATTGGTGTCCAAGCCGCGCGCGATAGCGTGACCATGGTCACGATAGTGGGTAATGATGTGATCCTCGGGCTTCAGCGCGCCGATCGTCCCTACTGCGACTGCCTCCTGACCAACATACAAGTGCAGAAAGCCGCCGATCTTGGCGCGCGTGTACATCTCCTGGCACTTTTCCTCAAAAATACGGATAAGCACCATCTGCCGATACATTTCGATCAACTGCTCGTTGCTGAGCCCAGCGTAGCGTTCAGTCGTGTCAGGCGTACTTGCCATCGCCTTGTCCTTTGTCTGATGTTTTTTCCGCTTCGTTGCCATATGTACCCCAAGGCTTGAAGATGCGGGCTGCTGCATCGCGGACTAGCCACGTCTCTTTCGCATCCGCCCGCTATCGTCCGTCGGCCTTGTCAGCTCAATTTCAAGACGGAAGCCGAGTGCTCGACGGACCTTGGCAGGCAATGCCGCCTGCTTTACGAGCGCTCGAACTTCCACCGGTGTATATGCGCGTAGCACAGACAGCGGGCCATCGTGACGCGACAGCGGGGAGACCGGCCCATACGCTAGCAGCCGCGCGCCCCAGTAAGCCAGATAGCTACGCCGCAGATCATTCACAATCACGCCAATCCGCGCGACCCGTGCCAGCTCACGCAAGAGCTGCGGGGCTGTGTGCGCGTCAAAGTGGTGCAGCGCCTGCGTACATGTCACGATATCGACGCTGCGATCTGCAAAGGGCATCGCCAAAGCATCGTGCCGCAGCAACTGGATCGACTGTCCACACAGCTCCTGCTGTGCAACTGCAAGCACGTCACGGCTCACATCGCTCGCCAACAGCGCGAGAACACGGTCCTGCCGCAAACTCCACCGCCGCAAGCTAAGCACCAGATCGCACCCGCCCGCCGCAACATCCAGAACCGTGGCGCTCTGCTCCGGAGGCCAATCCTCCAACCAATTGGCGACCCGTCGTACAACCGCGCGATTTGCACCAAGCCAACGGTTCGCGCGGGCCATATCGTGCAGGTTGGCGCGCAGCAGCTCATGGTCCGTAATCTTGCCGTCCACCAGCTCAGCAGTCGTCACTTGTGCTGGAGCGAGCCTGAACATCGTGCTTTACGCTTCTCCGCATTCCAGCCACTCATTATGGATCAAAACAACGGAACGCGCCAGCACACCCCCTGGGATGGATGACGACCTCGAGCAGTCGGACCTACCTGCTCGCATCCGGCACATCTTCGCGGCTCGTGGCCTCAGCCGCCAGCGGACTCAACCGTACTTGCAGCCAAGCGTAAACAATTGCGACGGCAAGCAGCATTCCCAGAGGCAGCCGCACTTCGGTGAGGGTGATGGCAAAGCCCGAGGATGACGCAAACGACGCGCTGAGCAGAAGCACCGTAAGCACGATGATTTGGGCTAGCTGGGACCGCCAGATCATCTTCTATTCTCCTTATGATTGGGTCACCCCCAACACCCCCTCCTGGTAGCAAGAGCTGTGCTAGAATGTCTACACGAACCTGTTTAAGGTGGGAGAGCATGGCGATCGAAAAACAGCACCTCTCTTGGCAGCAGATTGAAGCGATGGTCACGCAGCTGGCCCAGCCGCTCAGTGGGCGCTCCTTCGATGCTTTGCTCGCGGTAACTCGCGGAGGGCTCGTCCCGGCGGGCCTGATCGCCTACCATCTGGGCATCCGAAACATTCTGGTAGCGGCCGTTCAGTTCTACACGGGCGTTGGACGTCGTGCCGACGAGCCGACCTTTTTGCAGTTTCCGGCCGATCCTTTCTTGGCCGGAAAGTCGGTGCTCATCGTCGACGACATTTGGGACAGCGGCAAGACGATCACTGCGGTCAAGGGCCGGGTGCAGGCGGCGCGAGGCACGCCGATCACGGCCGTACTCCACTACAAGCCAACCGCGTCGCTCTTCACGGAGACACCCGATCATTATGTTGAGGCGACCGACGCTTGGATTGTGTATCCATGGGAGCCGGCTAGCGAGAGCGAGGAATAGATTGCACCGCGGATACCACGTCGGTGTGCCCGAGCTGGCGGGGGCGCAGCTACCATGCGTGGTGGAGCCTGGGATCATCCGACTGTGCCACTCACTCCCGGAACAGCGGCGACGGGCTGCAGTAGCTTAGAGGTCTGATAGTGCTGCCAGGACCTCCGCCTCCACGTCGTCAGCCAGCAGCTTGCAGCCTGCCCCGAAATCCGACTGGACCGTTAGCGCGCGTCTCAAACGCGCCATGTGCTCCTCGGCGACATCCGCCTCGATGCCTAGCGCTTGCGCAAGTCCGAGCGACGACTCCCCTTCGATGGCGCGGTGTAGCGCGTCTACCTCGGCGCCGTGACGCTTGGCCACTTGGCCGAGCGCCTCACGCAGCACAGGATTCAGCTGCATTAGCCCTCCTCACCTAAGCGTCAGCCCTAAGCCGGCCCCATTCAAACTGCCGCGCTTGCCGGATTGCAGCGCAGGTTCTAGGGCTTCTATAATGCCATCATGAACCAGACCACCCTACCTCCACTCGTCACAATCGTCGGGCCAACGGCGGTTGGTAAGACCGTGCTTTCGATCGAGCTCGCCAAACTCGTCGGCGGTGAAATTGTCAACGCCGATTCACGCCAAATTTATCGCTGGATGGATATTGGTACGGCCAAGCCAACCCCACAAGAGCAGCGCGCTGTTCCCCACCATCTGATCGATATTGTCGACCCCGATGCACCGTTCTCGCTAGCCGTCTACGCCGAGCTAGCCAGCAGCGCGATACGCGAGACAACCGCACATGGACAAGTGCCGCTGCTGGTGGGTGGAACTGGCCAGTATGTCGCAGCAGTTGTGGAGGGCTGGACCATACCGCGCGTGGCACCATCGGCTGAAATACGCGCGCGGCTGGAGGCTGAGGCTGCCGCGATCGGGATCGTCTCTTTGTACGCGCGCCTGCGCGAGCTCGACCCAATAGCCGCGGCGAAGATTGAGCCTAACAACACTCGCCGCATCATTCGGGCGCTTGAGGTCTACGAAGTCACGGGTCAGCCAATCTCGGCGCTACAGACCAAGCAGCCACCGCCGTACCAGGTCGCGACGCTCTGGCTGACCTCGGATCGCTCTACGCTGTATAAAAGGATCGACGAACGCGTGGATACAATGTTGGAGGCAGGGCTATTAGATGAGGTCCGCACGCTCCTCGAGCGGGGCTATGGCTGGCACCTCCCAGCGATGTCTAGCCTCGGCTACAAGGAGTTCCGGCCATACTTCGAAGGCAGCGCGACGCTCGCCAGCTGTGTCGAGCGCCTCAAATTCAACACGCACGCATTTGTTCGCAAGCAGGACATGTGGTTCCGACGCTTGCCGAACACGGTTCAACTACCGGTCAACACGCCTGGACTGCTCGAGCGAGCCCTCACGGCTATGGGCACGCAGCGCCGAGTGGATTAGCCGGCTTCCCCACGGGGCGGTCCTTCGCGCCCTGAGCTTATGACGCGGTGCTCCCACGGCCGAGGCGCTCAAGTGCCTGATACTCAGCCACGATCATCCGCAGAAAAGTCTCAGCCTCAGTCTGGTCGCGGATCTGGATTGGGTATCCGAGCCGCTGCTGCAGGCCATCGACAAGCTGTCGGGCCAGGCGCTGCCGCACCTCAAAGGTGAGACTGTTGCTGCGGCGCAGGTATTCGTGCACGACGTCGTAGTCTTCGTGCTTGAGCACATGCAGGTTGGGGATTGTGATGCTCCTGGCTGCTGGCACGACTGGTGTCTGGGTTGTGATTGGAGCCGAGAGGCTTTCAAGCGTCGCCGCCTGACGCTCGCGCACGGCGATGCAGCCCGCCGCAATGTCTCCTAAGCGACGCGAACGCTTGTCGATGAACATGACCATCACGCCTAAGCCGTACAGGACCGGCAGAAAATCCGCGAGGCGGATAATGTTTCGCACAGAGCTCCCAACAAAACCAATCGGCCGTCCACCAACCCGGACCATGCGCAGACCGATCAGCCGCTTCCCAGGCGTCTGTCCATTCCAGAGCGTTTCGAAGAAAATATGATACGCGCACAGCGAGAGATACAGGCCCAGCCCAAACAGGCCAATGATCAACCCTTCATCCAAGCCCAGATCCAGGCCGCTCGCCGCCAGCGACAGGCCCACGCAGGAGAGCGAAAGGACGATCGCAATGATGATGTGGTCGATCAGGGCAGCCAGAAAGCGCGACCCAATGCCGGCAACGTCATAGGCGACGTCGACATGCTCGGGCGTCTCAACTGTATATAAACGTTCCTCAAGCATAGCCTCTTGACCTTTGTAGCAGGCACTGCACCTGCAGGACACGACGCGTGCCAATCGTACCATTGTCGAAGGTTCTCGGCTACGGTATTCTAGTCCTGCAACCTGGCCAACATCGAACGAGGAACGTGCATGGTAGCAGAAGATTTTATCGCGGCCAAGCGGCCTAACTGGCAGCGACTTGAGCAGCTGTTAGGCAAGGCACAGTCGGCACGTTTACGGGCGCTCACGGCCGACGAGCTATACGAGCTTGGCCGGCTCTACCGCCAAACGACGTCGGACCTCGCCGTTGCCCGTCGCGACTTTCCCCAGCACCGAGTTACCGATGTGCTCAATGGTTTGGTCGGCCGCGCGCACGGGGTCATCTACCGTAATGAAGCGACGACATGGGGTCGTATCCACGACTTTGTGCTGCTAACGTTTCCTCAAGTATGGCGGAAATTGCTGCCCTTCACGCTCGTCGCTTTGCTGTTCTTCACCTTGCCGGCCTTGCTCGCCTTTGCGGTGGCGTACACACCAGGTATGGAGCGCGAGATGGGCCTCTTGTTTCCGGGCGCTGAGTTTTTGGCCGAACGCATCAAGAACGAGGAAGAATGGTGGCTTGATATCAACAATGCGCGCGGGGGTAACGCTGCGCTGATCGCCAGCAACAATATTTTGGTGACGCTTCAGGCCTTCGCCGGCGGAATACTTTTCGGTCTGCTGACGATCTATGCCATGATCTTCAATGGCCTCATGCTGGGCACGGTCGCGGGTCTCAGCGCCCAATACGG
Source organism: bacterium (assembly GCA_016781525.1). GTDB lineage: Bacteria > Chloroflexota > Chloroflexia > Chloroflexales > Kallotenuaceae > LB3-1. Next base: position 7,614 of record JADDQE010000039.1, read on the forward strand.
CTTTAGCGGCCGACTCTGGGGCTTTATCGCGGCCCACGCCTCGATCGAGCTCAGCGTCATCTTTTTCGCGGGCGGTGCCGGCCTTCAGCTGGCGTGGGCGATACTTCATCCCGGCTTGCTTTCACGTGGAGCTGCCCTGCGGGTCGCGGCGGAGCGCGCCATCGTTATCATGATCGGCTGCGTTCCACTGCTGATGATCGCCGGCACGATCGAAGCTTTTATCTCGCCCTCGGCCTTGCCGGTGTGGGTCAAGCTCGTCGTCTCGCTTGGCACAGGCATTGCTCTTTATAGCTATCTGCTTGGCGTGGGCCGGCGCTCAACCACCCAGCTCGACAGCCCCGCACGTTAGCGTTCCCCAACAAGGGCGTTTGACGTCCACTTTTAGCCCACACTATACGTCCGGGCGACGGCTTAGACCAACGCTACGCTAGCGAGAAGGTGTATGAAGCTTTTTTTTCTACGGCATGGTATCGCCGAAGATGCAAGTGACGGGCTACGTGATTATGACCGGGCGCTTACGGATGAAGGCCGAGCCCAGCTCGAGCGGACTGCCCATGCGCTGCTGCGCCTCGGCATCAAGCCGGACGTCATCTTGACGAGTCCGCTTGTGCGTGCCAAGCAGACGGCAGCGATTGTCGGGCCAGCCCTTGACGTACCGTTCGAGGAGGCAAACGAGCTTCAGCCTGGGTGTCTCCTGGACGATCTGCTCCGGCTGCTCAGCCGCTATCCGCTAGAGACGATCATGCTGGTAGGGCATCAGCCCGACCTGGCATCGATGGCGGCGCGCCTAATTAATGCCGACGAGCGCGGCCTGGTTCTGAAAAAAGGGGGGCTGATCCGCGTCGAGATTACCGGGCGCCCCCAGGCTGGACGGGGCCGGCTGTCGGGGCTGCTGACACCCAAGATGCTATTGTTGATGGCAGGCGACACGAGCGCCGGCAACCCGAACGGCCCGGCCGTGGAGCTAAGCACGGAAACGCCGCCAAATACTCTTTCGGGAAAGGTTAAGGAGGCACCCTTTGACCACGATAACGGTGCGTAGCCAGCGAGGCTACCAGCAAGAGATAATCGCTGGCGACCATGTTGTTTTCGCCGACGAGCCAGTCAGCGCTGGCGGCGACGATATTGGCCCGAATCCCTACGAACTGCTCCTTGGAGCGCTCGGCGCTTGCACGTCGATAACCGTACGCATGTATGCCGACCGCAAGGGCTGGCCCCTCCAAGCGATCGAAGTTGAGCTTTCGCATCAGAAAAATTATCGGCAGGATTGCGAGAGCTCCCCCAACAAAAAGGTTAAGATCGACCGGATTACTCGACGCATCCGTCTGACTGGCAGCCTTGATCCGGTCCAACGCGAGCGGTTGATGGAGATTGCACGGCGCTGTCCCGTTCACCAAACCTTGGTCGAAGGCCACGTCGAGGTACACGATCAGCAGATGAGCTAGTGAGCTCACGCCGCAACGGTCTTCAAGTCATGGTATTCTTTGAGATAGACGCGGCGCGGCAGGGGTTCAGGGGGTACCCCTGAGCCCTTTTGCTTTCGAGCCGATGCTGAAACTGCCTTCGCGCCACGACCGCGCTCGTCTCCAGTAACCGCACCACTTCTTGCTCGGTCGTGGCAGAGGTTGTGACGCTTGCGTGACCTAGAACAGCACCGGTTTACCGGCAAGCCAGGCACTGGCGCTAAGCTACCCTTCCCTTCGTTAGGCAGGAGCTCTATGGAGATCGCGACGCTGCGACAACGAGCCGTCGAGCTTTTGAACCGGGGTCCCTGGCGCCGTGACGAGGAGCTGTCTGCCTTGCCACCGTACACGGGCCCGCTGTTTCGTTTAGCGCATATCGCGGTGGGTGATGCCGATAGCGCGGCCGAGCTGGTGGCGGATGTGCTGGCTAGCGGATCCCGCGGTACATACCCGGATGAAGCCCTTGCCCTGCGCCTCCTGATCCAGAATCTACCAACCGGGTGGCTCTCCTGGCCTGGCGCAGCCGGGCCCGCCGAATGGCTACGGATGCGGGTGCGACGGGAGCAGGCCGACCGCGTCCTCTCGGTGCTGGGCGAGTGGGACGCCCCCGCACGAGTAGCACTCGGGCTGTGGCTGCTGTGGAACATCCGCCGCGACGAGCTTGACGCATGGCTTGGCACGCGAGGCATGGGGGATCGGATCACCGAGTTCGTCGGCTATGTGGGCGAAGGGCTTGATATGGTCAACAAGCCGGGCGAGCAGCCGTCCTGCCCGGAAGTAGCGCCAGACCTGATTGACGCGCATGAGCCACAGGTCGGGCGGGCCGTTCGGCTGCATACACTTGGCTGCGAGCCTTGCCGGCGTCGGGCGGCTGGGTTGCGCTTGACCGAGCAAGTGCTCCGGAATGCGCTGGACGCCTTCTTTCGCGCGCCACCACCAGCCAATCTCGCCTCACGCGTAGCGCGTCGGCGCCGGGACTTGCGCCTCGTCTTCAACCTCCCATGGCAGCCGCTACTAATTGCCGTCGCTGCGCTCGTGTTCTATGTTGGCGTCGTACGTAAACCCGCAGCAACCGCTGCCCCGCTCCCACCACCTGTATCCGCGACTGACCTGATCGACCGCGCCCTCAACCGCTTCAGCGTCACGCCCCCGCATGATGGCGTGCTGCACGAGCGGGTATGGCTGAACGACGGCGGAGCGCACTTTTTGATTGAGCGTTGGTATGACTATGGCCCACGTGAACGAACGCGGATCACGGTCCGGCGTGCGGAGTCTGAGTCTCCCCTGCTTGATCTTGGCTTCGACGGTATCGGACGGGTTGCGTATGAGGTCGACACGGGCATGGACCCGCGCCGCGACGCCCTGATTCGCCGCGATGATCTCCAGCAGCTTGCGCCCCTGTTCCGGCAACTTCCCGCCGTCGGCAGCTTTGGCGACCGCATTGTTCCGCAGCGTTACCTCGACATCAACCTGCTGGCTGCAGCGCGACGCGGCAATCCCACGCTGTTGGGAACGAGCCGGTGGCGCGGACGCCCGGCCTACACGCTGATGAGCACCACCAACGATGGCGAGCGAATGAGCCTAACGGTGGATCAAGCAACGTTGAGTCTGCTGGAAGCGCGCCTCACTCCCGCAGTTAGTGGCACTGTATCGCCACGGCGGGTTTGGCAAGCAGAGCTCGTCGAAGTGTTACCACCCAAGGCAATTGGACGAACCACGTTCGAGTTGACGGCCCGTGAGGAGATCATGCCCTTGATCGACCCACGTCAGTTCGCGGCCCTGCCAACAGACTACAGCGACCTGGAGACGGCGGCAGAGGTCACCCCATTACCGCTCCCCGAGGTTTTACCCGAAGACTTGGTTCAGGCCTACCTACGGCATAGCAACTACTCGCGCAGCGCAATCGTTCAGCTTTATGAAGGACGCTGGAGCACGCTTGCAATTGCAGCGCCGCGCCGAGTTGAGCCTTGGCGATACCCGCGGCTCGATCAGAGCTTTGCGAAGGGGCGCTTCGCGGACGTACCGCACGGGCTTCCGGAGACTACCATTATCGAGTTCGTGCTTAATGATCAGCCGGGGCTGCGCATGCGGCTCTACCTGTGGCACGCGTTGGCGACCGACGAGGAGCGGACTGCGCTAAGTCGTACGCTTTTGGAATCGTTGACCTTGGTTGACAGAGACAACATCGAGCGTTTTCGTGATCGGTTTGTCAGTCCAGGCTCCAACGAGATGACGAACGGCTCCAGCACCGCTCGGTCGCGAGGTTAGGCCTCGACGTTGTGTCTGTTCCACATTTACGGCTCGATCCCGGTTAGGCGTAGCCGCATGGGAGTGGACATGAGAGCCGAGGGTAGCCCCTTTCAAGCAGGATTGCTGCGGCGGACCTTGACATTCGGCTGCTGATGTTGTCTAATATCTGAGCAACTGTTCAGATATTATGATATGCGACCAACAACGACACAAGCGAGTTATGGGGCTGTGAGCAGCGCTATTGAAGAGATCGAGCGTGAGCTAGTATCAGCGATCGATGGCGACCGCTTGGCACAAACCTTTAAGGCGATCGCCGATCCGACACGGGTCAGAATCTTGCACGCGCTAGCGCTCGCCGAGCTTCCCGTGTGCGACATCGCACGGCTGGTTCAAACGAGCGAGTCGGCTGTCTCGCACCAACTTAGCCTGTTACGCGCAGCGCAGATCGTTCGCCGGCGCAAGATCGGACGCCACGTCTTCTACGCACTGGACGACACCCATATTCGCGGCTTGATCGAGGTTGGCCTAGCACACCTTGCCCACTCATGAGCTATTTAGAATTTCAAACAGAGCACGACTGTTGTGCACGTACGAGCTGCGACGACCTTGAAGCCGGCTGCGTCACGCCGCAGCCAGCCAACGACCACGATCACGACCACGACCATGCGCATGGCTCGCACCATCACCACGGGGGCAGCACCCGCGCGATGATCGTTGCGCTTGTCCTGACGATGACCTTGATGATCGTGGAGTTCGTCGGCAGCTTCATCACCGGGAGCCTTGCGCTCCTGGCGGATGCGGGCCACATGCTAACCGATGTGGCGGCACTCGCTCTGAGTCTGGGTGCAGTTTGGCTGACACGCAGACCGGCGAATGCTCAGCGAACGTTTGGATTCCACCGCGCGGAAATTCTTGCCGCACTGCTTAACGGGCTGTCGCTAGCGGGATTATCGCTGTACGTTATTTATGAGGCAATCGCACGTCTATCGGCGCCTCCTGAGGTCGCTTCGGGGCTGCTGCTGGTGATTGCTAGTGCGGGTTTGCTGACAAATCTTGTTGCCGCTGCCGTTCTGGTGCGGTCCAGGAACGAGAACCTTAACGCCCGTAGCGCCTATCTTCACGTTGTCGGCGATGCGCTCGGCTCGGTGGGAGCGATTGTCGCCGCGGGCTTGATGTATTTGTTCGGTTGGTACCTGGCTGATCCATTGGTCAGCTTGGGCATTAGTTTGCTGCTGATCTGGAGCGCATGGCGTCTGGTGAAGGATACGGTCGACGTGTTGCTTGAGGCGGCTCCTGCATCGATTGACGTTGTCGCGGTTCAGCAAGCTTTACAAACCTCGCGAGGCGTCGAGAACGTGCATGATTTGCACGTATGGAGCGTGGCATCCAACTTTGTGGCGCTGAGTGGTCATGTCCGGCTCAAGGAGATGGCCAGCGACCACCAACGGATTCTTGGAGAGCTTCGTCACCTGCTGCATAGCCGCTTCGGCATTGAACACGTAACGTTACAACTTGAGCAGCCCATACGGCCTGAGGAGCCGTGGCGTACTGAGGAGCGTTAGGGTTCGCTCAACAGCGGGAGGATGTGCCTTTGCAGGTCGTCTTCTGTGAACTCGCCAATCCGAATATACCGCACCACACCTGAGCGATCGACGACAAACGAGCGGGGTAGCTGCCGGGCCGACCACTGCTTCGACACATCACCTTTTTCGTCGAGCAGGATCGGATAGCCCACCTGCTGCTCCGCGACGAACTCCTCAACCGCATCCAGCGAATCCTGGAACAGTGTGTCGACGCCAATGACCTGGAGGCCGGCGGCTCCATGTTGCGCTTGCCATTGGACCAGCCGTGGCGTTTCGTTCACACACGGCGGGCACCATGAGGCCCAAAAGTTCACCACGACAACCTGGCCCTGAAAATCCGACAATCGCACCGCGGTGTTATCCAACGAGGGCAGCGAAAAATCAGGCGCGGGCTGGCCCAAGCTGGCGGCAGGAGTGGCTATTGCTCCACAGCCGACGGAGCTAACAAGCAAACCCAGAAGCAGGCTTATCCGTATAATTCGGTGTACAATTCGCATCAACTTACTCGCCTAATACACTTGCTGTGTCGATCGATTCTAGCATGTACATAACCATTCCGGGAGCTTTTGTGATGATTCGAATATTTCGCCTAGCCTTAGCAGTTGCAGTCTTTGCGCTGCTTAGTAGCTGCGGGCAGGCTACGACCAACGGCTTTGGTGAGGTCGCAAACAAGCCGCATGAACATTCGGACGGCGACCACGGCCATGGAGCAAGCGCCGAGGCCGCTGCCGCCAGCACGCTCCAGCCGGTTCTCGCCACCTCAGAGGTCGTCGTTGGGCCAAACCGGCTTGCGCTTGGGCTGCTTGAAAAGAATGTCCCGATCAAGGATGCAGCCCAGACCAAGGTCCAAGTACGCTACTATAAGCTCAACGGCAATCAAGCGACGCTGGTAGGCGAGGAAGCGGCTCATTTCTACGGCGAGGGACTGGGCGAACGAGGCACCTTTATCGTCAGGCCGACCTTTGATAGCCCCGGCACATGGGGACTTGAAGTGCAAGCCGAGCGGCCGGGCAAGCCCGCCGTGACCCAGCGCATGAGCCTTGACGTGAAAGCTGAAAGCACCGCACCGACAGTTGGCAGAGCCGCACCGAAAAGCGCAACACCAACCGTCAAGGACGTCGAGGACCTTAAGTTGATCACATCCGACACCGAACCCGACCCGCGCCTGCATCAGCTATCGATCGAGCAAGCGGTTACAAGCGGTAAGCCCAGCTTGATTCTCTTCGCGACGCCCGGCTACTGTCAAACCGCCGTCTGCGGTCCTGGCGTTGATGTGTTAAGCAAGCTGGCGGACAGATTCGGAGACAAAATCAATCCGGTCCACGTCGAGGTATACCAGCTTCCCTACGACGAAGGCAAGCAGGTGCCGGCGATGGGCGAGTGGGGCCTACAGACCGAGCCCTGGCTCTTCCTGGTCGACAAAGACGGCAAGATCGCTCGGCGCTACGAGGGCGGTATCACATACCAGGAGCTCGAACCAGACGTTGCCAAGCTCGTCGAGCAATCATAAGCGGGGCTGTGGCCGAATGCAGAGCCAGACGGCTAGCGGTTGAGCGCCATTTGTGCTAAACGCCGATGCGAGGGCCGGTCCCTCACATCGGCGTTTGTTTGCTGAGAGGCACTCTCGGCGCTGGGGCTTGGACGGGCTGCCCAGCTATCCCTTACGCCCAAATTGGCGCTCGAGCTGTGACTGGCTCAGCAAGAGCGTGGTCGGCCGGCCGTGTGGACAAGTTCGTGGAAATGCACAGCGCTCCAGCTGCTGAATGAGCTGACGCATCTCCTCATGGGCCAGGGTTTGGCCGGCACGAACTGCCGAGTGGCAAGCGATTGTGGTTAACATTTTCTCCCGCCAATCGGTGGGCGTTGCTCCGCTGGTATCGTCAAGATGCGCCGCGAGCTCAAAGAGTGCGGGCGCTACCTGACCTTCGCGCAGCCCGTGCGGCACCGCCCGCACCCGCAGCGTACCCTCCCCAAAGGCTTCGACCTCGAAGCCCCACTCGTCAAGCACCTCGGTGTGGCCCAGCAGCAGCGTTGCCACCGTCGGCGGTACATCGACCGAGACCGGCAGCAATAGCTGCTGCCGTTGAATTGGCTGCGAGCCATGCTCGCGCATCAGCCGCTCGAAAACCACCCGCTCGTGGGCGGCGTGCTGATCCACGAGATACATGCCGTCAGGTGCCTCGGCGACGATATATGTTTCGCTGACTTGTCCCACAACGCGTAGCGGTGGTAGACGGGTTGGGGCAGCCGGAACCGGAGGTACGGCGGGGCTCGCCGGGACGGCCGGCGGCTGGGGCAGTTGCTCACTTATTCCACCGACCGTGCTAGCGGACAACGCAATCCCTGCCGCAGGGTGACGCGGTTCATCCTCAGCTTCGATCGCAGGGTCTGCCGCCTCATCCAGCGTGGAAGGAGACGCCTGCGCCGGCACGGGCGGCAGCTCCCAGGATGTCTCCTCGGCCTCCGCAGCTGATGAGCGCCCGCTACTGCCGCCGTACAAGCCCCCTTGGGACCAAGCCGAGCCGTTGCTGGGCTCACGACCCGAGCCAACTTGGCGCAGCTCAATCCGGCGCTGAAGCGTCTCTGCCGCCCGCGTGCCAGGCAGCGCTAGATCCTGGATGCCGGTCTGCTCAGCAAGAGCGGCACGCACCGCACGCCCCAAAAGCGCGTGAACTTGCGGCTGATACAAGAACTTGACTTCGGCCTTGGTCGGGTGAACATTGACATCGACAGCACCGGGCTCGACCTCAATGTTCAGGATCGCCATCGGATGCCGACCCTTCATAAGTAGGTTATGATAGGCCTCTTCGATGACGTACACCAACGGCCCGCTCGCACGAACCCAACGCTTGTTGACAAACAAGTGGATCGACGAACGTGCCGAGCGGGTCAGCGACGGATGACTAACATAGCCGTGGATTGAGGTACGCTGCTCGCCTTCACCCGCGGCGTCCTCGACAGCGATGAGCTGACGCGCGACATCCAGCCCGTAGAGCTCCATGATCGCATCCAGCAGCTGGCCCGAGCCGGGGGTCTGCAAGCTTAGGCGGCCGTCCACGAGCAACGTCCACTTGATCTGCGGATAGGCCAGCGCATAGTGCTCGATCACGCTGCTAATCTGGGCCGACTCGGTAGCTTCGGAACGGAGAAATTTTAGGCGAGCCGGAGTGTTGTAAAACAAATTCTTGATAGTGAATGTCGTGCCGGGCGAGCCGCCGCGCGGGGTCCGTCCTTGAATTTCGCCGCCCGCGATCCGCAGCTCGACACCCGTTGGGGCATCCGCGGTTCGCGTGGTGCACACGACCTGAGAGACCGTTGCAATCGACGGCAACGCTTCGCCTCGAAAGCCTAGCGTGTGGACGTCAAAAAGATCTTCGGCCTCGCGGAGCTTTGACGTGGCGTGGCGCTGGAACGCTAGCTCGACCTCGTCAGCTGGAATGCCACAGCCGTTGTCACTAATGCGGATTTCGCGTTGACCGCCATTGCGGATCTCCACGCGTATTTCCGTCGACCCAGCATCAATGGCGTTTTCCACCAGCTCCTTGACCACAGAAGCCGGGCGCTCGACCACCTCTCCAGCGGCAATCTTCGCCGCCACATCTGCTTCTAGCACCCGTATCGGCATGAGTTCCCTCGATAGCGCACTCGAATGTTTGTTCGAATTATAACATAAGGCTTCCTCAAACGGCTCGAACGCGTCATAAACGTGGAGCGCATTATTGAGCGAGCCTAGGGCGTTTCTGGTGTAGTCGAGACCAAGGTCGGCGTAGCAGCGGCTGCGCTTGACGAAGCGCCGGTCCTGGTCAGCGTAGGGATGGGAGCGGGAGATTGATCTGAGGTACTCGCACGACCGCCGCCGACGGCAATATAGTAGTAGCTGCCAAAAATCACCCCAGCTAACACCATCGCGGCGAGAGCATACAGCAGTAATGAGCGCAATGGATTGCCAGCCGCTGCTGCAGGGGGGCTAGGGACGGGTGGGGTGACCGTGCGCCGCTCGCCTTTTCGGCGCTCCACCGCAGGCGGTGACCCGTAGACCGGATGCAGTCGCTCGGTCCCACTCTGCTGACTGGTGCCGGCACCTTTACTGGTTACAAGACGGGCTATCGCCGTAGTCTGTGGCTGCTCGCGCGGCTCGATCGGCTCCGACTTGAACGTAAGCTCAACCACCCGAACTGCCACAATCGTGATGTTGTCGGGCCCGCCTCGATCATTGGCCAATTGTACTAATCGTGCGCACGCGTCGTCGAGCGGAACCTTTGTAACCGCAAGCGCGATCTCGTTCGCCAGCACCTGCCCATGTAAGCCATCACTGCACAAGACGATAATATCGTCTTTCAGAAGAGGCTCCCGAAAGGTATCGACCTCAATTGTGGGGCGGTGCCCAATCGCCCGCGTGATAATGTTGCGGTAGGAGCTTTCGCGGGCCTGCGCCTCGGTCAACATGCCGGCGGCCACCTGCTCCGCGACAAAGGAGTGGTCTCGTGTAATCTGGCGCGGCTTGCCACCGCGGATTAGGTAGGCCCGGCAATCACCGACATTGGCAATCGTAACCGCGTCGTCGCGGAACACTGCGGCGACGCCGGTGGTGCCCATTTTTCCACCGCCCTGCTCGAAGACGACCTGATTCGACGTCTCGAAGGCCGCCGTTAGCGCAGATGCAGCATCACGATTATCGGAGCCATAGTAGCGAGAGATAATGGTCTTGACGGCCAGATCGCTGGCAACTTCGCCGCTGGCAAACCCACCAATACCATCGCAGACCACAAACAGCGCACCCGTCGCAGCGCGCTCGCCTCCCGCCTCGACGCCATAGCTATCCTCATTATGATCGCGCGTCTTGCCAGCGTCGGTGCGTGCGGCGTGGCGTAACTGCATAATGGCTCCGTTGGTCATGGGACGCCTGATTGCGACGCCCAAGGGCTCGTCACAAACTTAAATAAGGCATGTTGATGCCTCGAATCCGCGCCAGTATAGCATAGCCGATCAGCCGCGGCAACAATTGGCGTCATGCCGTGGTGCATAAAACAATAGCCAATTGTATAATAGCCGGGCGTCGGGTATCGACGACCGCGTGAGAAGGATGCGAGTACGTATGAAATATGTCATCGGCATTGACCTGGGTGGCACACAGCTGCGGGCAGTATTGATTGACCATGACGGTGATATTCTGGCATACCAGCGAACGGATACTGCCGCTGAAAGCGGTCCCTCTGGCGTCATTGCGCAGATCGACCAGCTGATCAACCAGGTGAGTGCCCAGGTCGACCGACAACAGGTTCTCGGCATTGGGGTTGGTACACCCGGGCCGCTCGATCCTTTCACAGGTGTTGTGCTCGAGGCTCCGAATCTTCACGGCTGGGTTAACGTGCCTCTGAAAGCAATCTTGGAGGAGCGCACCAGCCTTCCCGTTCATGTCGGAAATGATGCCAATGCGGCTGCGCTCGGCGAGTGGCGCTTCGGCAGCGGGCGGGGATGCCAAGATTTCATTTATGTCACAATTAGTACAGGCATCGGCGGCGGCGTCGTCAGCAACGGCAAGCTGCTACTGGGACATAAAGGTATAGCCGGCGAGGTCGGGCATATGACGATCCAGACGGACGGCCCGGTATGCGGCTGCGGCAATATCGGCTGCTGGGAGGTCGTTGCCTCCGGCACAGCGCTTGCACGCGGCGCGACGGCGGCACTTCAACGCGGACATCCATCGCTCATCAACGATATAGCCGCCGGAGGCCCGATCGAGGGGTGGCATATTGCGGCCGCGGCGGAGCGCGGCGACTCATTGGCGCAAACGCTGATGCGCCGCGAGGGTGAGCTGATCGGCGTTGGCCTTGTCAACCTCCTGCACCTGTATGCTCCTGAACGAATCGCTCTTGGCGGCGGCGTCACAAAAAGCATGGCGCTGCTCGAGCCATACATGCGCAGTATTATCGCCGAGCGTGCAATGCGGCCATATCAAGATGCGGTGATCGAGCTTACAACCCTTGGAGATCGCGTCGGGGTGATTGGCGCGGCCGCGTTGGTACTGTAGGCACGCCCTCATCGCCAGCGACCTATCTGACCAGCGGCCGCCTTGAGCGCATCTACAAAGCAAGGGGGTCAGATGGCTTGTCCAAGCTTCTCTGGCGACCTACCACAAGCAGCCCGATGGTCTAACCATCGGGCTGTGTAACGGTTGCAGCGGTAACGAACGTTATGCGGCTGCACTCTCGGCGTCCGAGCTCCGAGCCTTCACCTCGGCCGCAATCTCGACCCACTCCTGCACAGTTGAGGGCTTGTCGGACGTATAGCCAAGAAAGGCCTCGACATCCTCCCATTCCGTGCCGCCAATAATCTCAGCATAGCGCGCGAAGAAGCGGCGCTCGGCATCGCGGGCGGTTCTTGGCGCTGCAGCGGCGCGTGCTTCCGCCGCCGGAAAGGGCGAAACGTTGGACAGATCGCTTGCAGGCGCCGGATCTTCCACAGGAGCCTGTTCGGGGTACAACGTGGCAATTGTGGCCGGGTACTCTTGATTCAGTTGCAAGTGCCGGGGCCGCGGTGGCTTATTAATCGGCGTGATTGTGCGGCGCGCGCCGTCCCGCTCCACCAGCAATACTGCGTCGGCTTCGTAGCTGATATTGGCGTCGGCTAGCACATCCAGCCCAACGTCCTTGAGCGCCGAGCCGTTGCTCTGGTACTTCTTAGTGAGATGGCCAATAATAATGATATGGAAGCCAGCCTGCTTGAGCTCCGTCAGCGCGGTGTAGATCGCCTGCATGTTGCGGTTGATCGACGCGTGCTCGTCGTAGGAGAGCGCTGTCTTGCGATCCGTTTCTGCACCGGCACGCTGTTGTGCATACTGTCGCATGGCCTGCAGCACCTTTGAGATGCTGTCGAGGATTACGGTATCACCTGTCTTGCCAACGCGCTTGATCTCACGCATCGCGTCAAGCAGCTGGCGTAGCGACAAGGTTTGCACTGCTTGGATGTCCGGGTGAACGCCCGGCTTGTTAAGCAGGCTTTGCGACGCGCCTTCGGTATCCAGCACCCAGACAGTGCCGCCGCGCCGCGCGCTTGCGGCCAGATGCGATTTACCGGAACCCGCCTGACCAGTTAAGATAAATAAAGAACCGGTGCGGAGTTGATCGAGGCGCTGGAACATGGGGTGAAACTCCTTGAAAACGTAGACACTCGAACTCATGTGCTGTTTGCGGCGCAGTATAGCACATATGTTTCGCAATGTCTAGCAGCAACTCGAATTTTCGTCGCTACCCGCGTACAGCATGCCCAAGCCCAGGCGGTTGCCTAGCATTAACCAATTTGCTTCACATTAAAGGTACGAACAGCCTGGTGTTATGAGGCACAAGCGGCTATAATGCCGCAGGCTACAAGCTGCCCCCGAGAGCGTGTCAAGATTTCAGCCAATCACGCCTCTGCCCCGTACATTGGAGGACGGTATGAATCCCACGAAATCAACATCTGTGCAAGAGGATCTTGATGGTTGAACGTCTTGGCCGCCGGCTTGCGGGGAGCGTACTGCTCTGGGATTTGATCCTCACCGTTGTGGCACTGCGGATCGCTACAGCACTGCGCTTGTCGCTAGGCTACGGCAATGATTTGAACCCGGAAGTGGCGTCCCTGCCGTGGCAGCTCTATGGCTTCGTCGTGTGCGTGTGGACGATTGTGTTTCTGCTACTCACACCGCAACGCGCAATCTTCTTTTCCACACTGCTTGAAGCAATTGGACGGCTCCTCGCCGCAACAGGGCTCGCGGTGCTCGCCTTTGCCGGTCTGCTGTATCTCTCTTTCCGCGATATCTCACGCTTACAGTTTCTGTACTTTGCCGGCTTGGACCTCATCCTGCTGCTCGCATGGCACCTCTTCGTCCGTTTTGCCCTGCGGGTACGTAGTTACTACGGCAGACAACGCCGGATCCTGATTGTCGGCTCCGGCATTGAGGCACAGCGGCTAGTTCACGAATTTGAGCGCAAGCCGTGGGTCGGAGTTCAGGTCGTGGGCTACACCAGCGACGCACCCCTCGTCGATTCACAGTTGCCCATCCTCGGCCGTATCGTAGACACGCCGCGCGTTGTACGCGAACAGGGTATCGACGAGGTGGTCTTCGTAACGCAGCAGCACGAAGAGGTAGCACGGTTATCACTACAGCTGGTACAGCAGCCTGTGATGCTCCATATGGTCCCGACCATGCTCGACCTTGCTTTTGCCCGCACACCAGTCGATACGTTAGGGGGCATTCCGCTCATCAGCCTCCGCGAGTCGGCTCTGACCGAAGCGCAGCGTATCCTTAAGCGCTTGTTCGATGTCGTGGGAAGTGCCGTGCTGCTGACTATTCTCAGCCCAATCATGGTGCTGATCGCGATCGCAATCAAGCTCGAGTCGCCAGGTCCGATCTTTTTCGCCCAAGAGCGCATCGGCGAGCATGGCCAGCGCTTCCGGATGATCAAGTTCCGGAGCATGTATCAGGACGCCGAGCGCCGCTGGCACGAAGTCGCCCAGCGAGACGGGCAGGGACGGCTGCTCCATAAGCGTACCGATGATCCTCGTATCACACGGGTGGGCTTGCGGCTTCGCCGGATGAGCCTCGACGAGCTGCCGCAGCTTATCAACGTGCTTCTCGGCGAGATGAGCTTAGTCGGGCCACGACCGGAAATGCCGTATGTCGCCATGGAGTACGAGCCATGGCAGTGGCAGCGCTTTCGTATCCCGCCCGGCATGACGGGCTGGTGGCAAGTCAACGGCCGGAGCAATAAGCTCATGCACCTGCACACCGAAGACGACCTGTTCTATATCCAGAACTATAGCTTCTGGTTGGACATCAAGATTCTTTGGATGACAGTGGGCGTCGTCTTCCGGGGTCGTGGGGCGTTTTGACGTCGGCTTCCGCGCTCATTATAATTTGTGGTGCGCTCGTCCAGCGTTTTCACCTTTCAACGGTAGTAAAGGGTTTGAATGGAACAGGAGATCGACGTTCGGCAATATATTGTAGCGATCCTGAGGCGCTGGCCCTGGATTGTTGCATGCGCACTTCTCGCTGCCTTGATTGCATTTAGCGTCTCGATGGCAATGCCCAAAACCTATAGGGCAACGGCAAGCATGCTTGTCTTCATCCGCCAAACGGGCTCACAGGTAGGCGCGAATGACCCGGTTTTGAAGATCGAGACAATTGACGTGGCTGCACGCCGACAAGGGCTAATCGCGCTGGCGGAGAGCGAAACAATCGAGGCTCAACTGCCGTCCGACATAACGCAGCGCGCTGTTGCCGCGCCGTACCGTCCTGGAATGATCGTGCAAAGGGAGCTGATCGAGGCAACAGCCCAAGGCGACCTCCTGGAGATTGAGGCGACAGCTGGCTCTCCCGAGCAAGCCCAGGCGCTTGCGAATGCGTGGGCCGATACGTACGCCGCCCATGTTGCCGAGCTGTACACTGACCAGCACTCCACTGTCCAGCGCGCAGGCACCGCACTGTTACCGCTTGCGCCATCTGGACCTGCGACGGCACGTAATACTGCAACCGCGGCGCTCGCGGGCATGTTGCTCGGCATTACGCTAGCCCTCGTCTCGTCGCTCACCGGAGCATTGTCCACCACGCCAGCTCGGACACCCAACGAGCGTCCAGCAGCTCATCCTTCCCCAACACGTTAGACCGCATCGCACGGCAAGACGAAGAGGATGCACAGAGCATCCTCTTCGTCTTGCCGCACCGCCGCACAATTGGTTTGGTGCTCATCTGCAGCTAGCCGCACTATGCGATCGCTTTGCGCTCCAGTACAACCACGTGCTCGCAGTGATACGTTTGAGGAAATAGATCGAAGCCACGGGCCGCGACGAGATCGTAGCGCTCACGGAGCAGCTCATAGTCGACAACTTGCGTTAGTGCATTGCACGAAACATAAACAATGCGCTGCGGACCACGCTCGCGGAGCAGCCCGCAAACCTCGGGACCTAGCCCGGCGCGTGGCGGGTCGACAATCAGCACGTCGTTACCTGACCCCCGTGCAAGCCGCGCGTCGTCGAGGACGGCCGCAACGTCAGATCGCACCACGCTGACGCGCTCATCCAGCCTGTTCAGGTGAATATTCCGCTGCGCCAGCTCAACACTCTCGTCACTCAGCTCGGCCGCGAAGACCTGGCCGACATGCTCGGCCAAGCAGATACCAATCGTCCCAACGCCGGCATACAGATCGATCAGCCGGTCAGCCCCCGCGACAAAGGGCGTCATATAGCTTAGAATTTGCTCGAAGCCTCTGACGTTGTTCTGGAAAAAGGTATTCGGTCCCATCAGCAGCGTGCGGCCCAGCACGTACTGCGGCAGATGTGCAGCGCCCCAATGCTTAACCGGTTCGCCGAACGAGAGATCTGCGTGGCGCGGATTAAGCAGCCACCAGACGCTCGCCGCACCTGCGGTGCGCGCCGCCTCCGCCACCGCGTCCATCTGTGCCTCATACGCCTGCTCCGACGTTACAAATGACAGCAGCCACTCGTCTCGTACATTGCGACGAACCACAAGATAGCGTAAAAAACCGGTATTATGGTACACATTGTAGTCGGGTATGCCCAGCTCGCGTGCCGCGGTGTACACCGTGCGCAGCAGCGGAAAGAGCGAGGGCGGAATCAGGTGGCACTCCTGCAGATCCACAATCGCATAGAATCGCTTGCGTACACGCAGGCCAAAACGGTCATCCGAGCAGACGTAATCCATGCGCAGCCTGTAGCCGAAGGGCTCGACCGCCGGAGCGACGGTGTAGTCCGCAAGCAGCTCTTCAGGCAGAGCCGCGCCCCATAGCTCTTGCAAGGCGTGGCGTTTCGCAGCCAGTTGGTCGAGATAGGCAATATCCTGCATCGCACAGCCGCCGCACTCCGGAAAGTGACGGCACGGCCAAGCATCGAGCCGCGGCGTATGCTTCAATGCTTTCAGGATGGCCTTTTGAAATCGTTTGGAAGACATGCGCGGAATTATAGCGTACCTGAGGCCTACAGGCAGTCACCGAGGAATATCCATGACACCACTCGATGCGGCAGTGCTTGCGCTACTGGTCTTGATCGGAGCCGGCGGGTATCAACAGGGGTTGGTTCGCGGGCTGACACGCCTCGTTGCGCTGGCCGCTGTCGTGCCAGCCACGCTTGTGCTCGCCATTGGCATCGACAGCCGGGATGGGCTCCGACCCATGCTGATTAGGACGCTGGCCTTATGCGGCGGCGTTGTTCTACTCGCCGGGATAGTGACATGGGTGGTCAACCGACTGATACCTTTGAGATGGCACGATTCGCGCCTCAACAAAATCCTTGGGGTGCTCCCCGCGCTACTCCAGGGCGTGGCAGTCATGGCACTTATGCTTGGATTGGCGCATCGGCTGGCGCTAGAGCAGGAAATGCAGCACTACCTCGCGCGTGGCGCAGTCACAGGCCACCTGATCCGACCAGTAAGCTGGCTGGAGCAGTCGTTGGTAGGACTGCGGTAGCGCTCCACCCAGCGCGGACCCGCGCCTTCTTCCTCTATTCCTCCAGGCTAGCGCCAAGAGCACATAGAGGATCCTCCGCAAAGGCAAACGCTTGGACGATCTCGCCGCCGATCAGATGCTCCTGGATGATGCGCTCAAGCACATCCGGCGTACACGAGTGGTACCAGGTCCCCTCCGGGTAGACAACGGCGATTGGGCCGGAGACGCAGACTCGCAGACAGTTTGCCTTGGTCCGATAGACGACCGACTTGCCCTCTTGTAACCCGAGCTGCTTCAACCGGCGCTTTAAGAAATCCCATGAGACCATCGTCTCGGCGTGAGGTGCACATTTTGGCTCGCTTTGGTCAGCGCACAAGAAAATATGCCGCTGAATATTTCCGATTCCAAGCTCGCCGATCACTTGCCGTAGCGCCGCTTCATCAGCCATTTTCGTATCCTCTCCTGTCAGCATGTGAACATGATAGCGCAGCCTACGCGATGTGCCGACGTCACGAGCCAGCAGCAGACATACAATACCATCGCCTTGCCGATTAATGTGACTACAATATAAACATACGATCCTTAGCAGTGCCCACGCTGTCAG
This sequence comes from bacterium, assembly GCA_016781525.1. Lineage (GTDB taxonomy): Bacteria > Chloroflexota > Chloroflexia > Chloroflexales > Kallotenuaceae > LB3-1. The sequence goes on from JADDQE010000039.1 coordinate 24,952, forward strand.
CATGACGGCAGAATGAGGAGATAGAGCATGGCAACAGCACGTGTGACGACGAGTGCGCTTCCTGGTCCGCAGCCGGTGCCGCTGGCCGGGCGGGTTATTCAATCGTACAAGGTATTACGCGACCCACTGCGTTACCTGCGCTGGACCTACAAAACGTACGGCTCGATTTCAGGAATACAGCGCGGCGACACCTCGTCGATTTTTGCCTTCGGTCCCGAGTATAACCGGCTGCTCCTGAGCAACAGCACGCTCTTCTACACCATTTTTGAAACCATCACGCCGAAGCGCAGCAAGCAGCGCCGCCGCGGTATAGGCCTGCTCAACATGAACGGCGAACAGCATAAGCAGCAGCGTAAGTTGATGATGCCGGCCTTTCACCGCAAGCAGGTCGAAGGGTATTGCGCCGACATGGCCGCCTACACCGAAGCACTGCTAAATCGCTGGCGTCCCGGTCAGCAGCTCGATATGGCTGAGGAAATGCGCGAGCTGACGATGCGGATTGCCGTTAAGACACTCTTTGGCCTAGACCTAGCCGAGGGGGTGCATGATGTCGGCGAATCGCTCCAGCAGCTGCTCGACGCCGGTATCTTCTCGCCGGCGGTCGCCTTCTTCCCGCTTGATCTACCAGGCACACCCTACCGACGTGTCCTGAAACTGGGTGAACGTTTTGAGCAGGAGATTATGCAGCTTATCGCGATCAAGCGCGCAAACCCAGCCGAGCAGCGGGATATCCTGGCCACACTGATCCATGCGCGCGACGAGGAAGGCGGTAAAATGACCGACACCGAGCTGATCGGGCAGGCGAACACCCTCTTTATTGCAGGTCACGAGACAAGCTCAAACGCGCTGACATGGACATTGTTTCTGCTCGCGCAGCATCCGCAGCACTTTGCCGACGTCGTCGACGAGCTTGACAATGTGCTGGGCGGCGCGGCTCCTGCCGTCGAACAGCTCGGCAAGCTGACAAAGCTTGAGCATGTGATCAAGGAGAGTATGCGCATCATCCCGCCCGCCGCGCTCATGTCGCGTATCAGCACGGGGCCGTTCGAGCTTGGGCCATATAGCTTTCCCAAGGATACATTTATTACCTTTGGACAGATTATTACGCATCACATGCCAGAGCTGTATGCCGAGCCCGCCAGGTTCAACCCGGGCCGCTGGGAGACGATCGATCCCTCGCCCTATGAGTATCTCCCGTTCGGCGCGGGACCGCGCATGTGTATCGGCGCAACGTTTGCCATGACCGAGATTAAGTTGATCCTGGCGATGCTCCTGCAACGGTACCGCCCGGCGGTCCCAGCGGGCGCACAGATTGACTGGCAGCTGCGAGTCACGCTCGCGCCCCGCGCTACACCGATGATCGTACATGCGCAGGATCGTCAGTTCCGTAAAGAGCCGGTCCACGGCAACATCCACGAGCTTGTCGACCTCCGTTAGCCGACAGCTGATGCGTCGCCCGGCGCCCGTCAGCCTTGCCGTTCCAAACACTAGCGGGTCGGCTCCAATCGACCGGGCCGACCCAGCACCGCTCACGCTTCCTAGTGCCAGCAGCGACGTGACGTGAAGTTACGCAGACGCCTAGCGCTAACAGACTGAGACGCTTATAAGGCAAGCACACGTTTCATCATGGCGGAGCTTGAGGCTTTAGCTCAGCTGGTCCATAAATGCCGCAAGTGCCTCGTTGACCTCATTCGGCCGTTCCAGATTCGCGGCATGGGCAGCACCGTCGATCACGACAAGCTGAGCGCCTTCAATCCCGGAGCGAATTTTTTCTGCGTCGCTCGGCGGCGTGAGCGTATCTTCGCTGCCCACGATAACCAGCGTTGGCACCTTGATTTGTGCGAGGGTCTGCGTCGAGTCGGGCCGGTTTGCCAGTGCATCAAGTGCCCCAACAAGTCCCTCCACCGGCGTTGCGGCCATCATGTCGCGTAAAAAGGTTGCCAGCTCCGGCTGCTCCGTCCGCGTCCGCTCGGTTAGCATTTTTGGCAGCATCACGTCCGCAGTCGCCCCGGCTCCTTCAGCGCGTGCTTGCTCCGCCATCTTGCGGCGATTTTCACGTCCTGCCTCGGTATCTGGCTCAGCCTTGGTGTCCATCAAGATCACGCCCTTGATGCGCTCGGGATGGCGACGCAGAAGTGCAAAGACGATATATCCGCCCATCGATAGGCCGCCCACCGTAATTAGGCTGATCCCGAGCTCGTCGAGCAGCGCGATGAGGTCGTCGGCGTACACATCCACTGAATACACGCCGTCGATTGGTACGTCACTACGGCCCATCGCCCGTAGATCAGGCGTTATGATCCGATACTGGTTCGCCAGCGCCGCACGCTGAGGCTTGAACAGGTCACTCGAAAGGGGGAACCCGTGAACCAGCAGTAGTGGTTCGCCCTGGCCTTCATCGTTGTAAAAGAGCGCCATGCCGTCGACGATATCAAACGTGGGCATATATCCTCCTTGATGTTCTTTGCGCAGCAGCACATTGTGGACCACACGCCCACAATTCTGTTAATCCTGCGACTCCACCCTTAATCCGAGCTAAAAATACAGCTATAGTCGCTTGCCGTCAGGCGCAACTGAGCATATGATGTAGTTGGGCCTATCATTTGCACAGCGTTTGCACATATTCCAACATAGTTAGGGGAGCATGTATCGATGGCAGAAACGAAGCGAGTGGTTGTCACCGGCGCGACCGGCTTGATTGGTCGCAAGCTCTGCGCTGAGCTAGAGGCGCGGGGCTACCAGGTCGTGGTCTTTTCGCGGAATCCCCAAACGGCCCGGCGCTCGCTGCGCAACGGTAGCGAGTTCGTCGCCTGGACGCCGGCCGAAAACGGGCCATGGGCGACGGCGATTGACGGGGCGCACGCCGTGATCCACCTCGCCGGCGCGAACAACTTCGGCAAGCGGTGGAGCGAGGCGTACAAGCGCGAGATCAGGGAGAGCCGGGTACTGGGGACCCGGGGTCTTGTGAATGCGATGCGGGCGGCGACGAACAAACCGGAGGTTTTTGTCTGCGCCAGCGCGGTCGGGTACTATGGGCATCGTGGCGATACGGCGATCGACGAGAGCGCCGCGGCCGGCCACGACTTTCTTGCTGAGGTCGTGAAGGACTGGGAAGCCGAGGCCACCAAGGCAGAAGAACTGGGCGTACGAACGGTCATGCTGCGAAGCGGGATTGTGATAGGCTCAGACAAACCGGGGCTGCCGCTGCCAATCGATCTCCGTGGCGCATCGCTGTCGCGACCCGGGGTTGTCCTGGATTTTGAGCACGGTGCGTTGCCGCTCATGGCGCTTCCCTACCGCCTCTTCGCGGGTGGTCCGATTGGCTCGGGCAAGCAGTGGTTCTCTTGGGTTCACCTCGAGGACGTGGTCGGGCTGATCATGTTCGTGCTTGAAACACCGCAGGCGCGAGGGCCGATCAATGCTACAGCGCCCGAGCCCTTGACGAACCGGCAGTTCGGGGCCACGATGGGCAAGATTATGCACCGTCCATCGTGGTTACCTGTGCCGGGCTTCGCGCTAAAGCTGATGCTAGGTGATGTCGCGGAAATCCTGTCCAAGGGCCAGCGGGTTATTCCGCGCAGAGCGTTGGAGCTCGGTTACCAGTTTAAGTATCCACAGGCCGAGGGGGCGCTCCGTCAGCTCATGAATAAGGGGTAGCGGCTGGAGCGACTACACCCAGCGGAGTGGACCCTGACGGAATAGCTGTGGTCAGGGCCCACTCCGCTGCGGTTTAAGTCCGAGGCGCTAGCCAGCTCTTTGTGCAGCACGAGTTCCGCCACCCGTGCCCCTCGACACCCTCCTGCACGCGCATTCCGAAGCGCCCCACTACCACTCGGCGCGTGACCACAAGTACGTTGCGATCCAGGGGGAAACGCAGACTACATAGCCGTTGGGTGCTCCAAAAATTGCGGTCCAGCTCGATCACTGGCATACTTCGTGCGCGCGTTAAATCTCCGGCGGCACGTAGGAAATCGAGACTATCGGGGGACGGCCGTTACTATGAAACATGAATCGGCACAACACGGCGGCGATTACTTTGCACAGGTACGGGCTGCCGTGCAGCAGCGGGTATCCGAGCTTGCATATCGTCTACGGCCACAGCAACCGGCCGAAGGCTTGGAATATATACCGATTGCATCCGAGGCCCAACGAGCGTTTTTCTCCAGCGGCACACCGCTCGAAATCGCTGTTTGGAATACCTATAAGGGTCGGCGTGAGCGCTACTATGATGTTCTTTCTCAACAGACAGCCGACGCCGACCTTATTTTGCTGCAGGAGTTTCGGCATGATCCGGTGTTAGAAGCGTCCCACTGCCAAATCTTCGCGAGCCGCGATGCGGGCATGGCGGTAAGCTTTTACACCCGACCCAATCAGGAAGCGCCGACGGGAGTCTGCACCGTCTCCACCGTGCGCTCCAGCAAAACCCTCTTCCTCCTGTCACGCTACCACGAGCCAGTAACGCGAACTCCGAAGATGGCGATCTGCACCTATTATCCGATTGACGATCCCGACTGCCAGCCCAAGGCCGCATTGCTGGTCTTAAATAGTCATGGCATCAATTTTCGCCTTCGTCGACCATTTCTGGACCAGATGCTGCAGTTTGAAGCACAATTACGCCACCACGCCGGCCCGATCATCCTGGTCGGCGACTTCAATACCTGGGAGCAGGGACGGGTACGCATTCTCGAAGCAGTTGCGCGGAGCATTGGGCTAACGCACGTCCCGTTTCCCCGAGGCATCAAGACGGTTCGCGGCCACGAGCTCGACCGGGTTTATGTGCGCGGTGGAGCGGTAATGCAGCAGCGCGTCATCACTAATTCGGCGGCATCCGACCACAGCCTGCTGTCTTTTAAGTTCGTCATTACGGAGTCCGCCAAGGGCAGGTAACACCGTGGCCTTAGAGAAAAGGAGGCGTTACCTCAGCGAACGTAACGTGCTAGCCCTTGGCGCCGACCGGCTTCATCCACACGTGATCGCTGCACCAAGCCGTTCGCCGCCGAACCCCGGCGACTTGAACCGCCGATGCAGCGGCGGCCTACTCGTCGACGGTGAAGCCAAGCTTGATCGTCACCTGCCAGTAAGCCGTAGTACCATTCTCGACGTAGCCACGCGTCTCGACGACTTCGAACCAGCGCATATTGCGGATCGTAGCCGATGCTTTAGTAAGCGCATTTGCGACCGCGTCTTCGATTCCGGTCTTCGATGAGCCGACCAACTCGATGACTTTGTAGACATGCTCGCCCACGCTAGACTCCTTTCAGCCGACGTACTCACTAGAAACGCCGGCGCGGTCAGCAGTATAGGCGCAGACATTCTCACTGTCGAGTCGTTCATCTCAACATTATGTTACGTCCACCCTCGGACACGGTCAGCCTGATCCTTCGGCTGTTGTGGGGGCATTCAAAAATCCCCTAAAGGAATAAGGGGCCGTAGGTCATACCGGCTCCAATTGGCGATGTGGTGCAGACGGCAGCTCAACCTGGACTGGCGTGCCCGGCTGGATCTCGCCGCCCACCCGTACGATACCCATCACACCCGCCTTACGAATAAGATTACCCTGCTCATCACGGTCGAGCACGGCAGCCATGAGGCCAGGCAGGAAGCGATCAAGCTGGACACAAGGATTACGGAGACCGGTGACCTCCACAACCGCACCCGATCCAAGGTGGAGGAGCGTTCCCACGGGCAAGCCTAGCAAATCGATGCCACGCGTCGTGATATTTTCGCCCATATCGCCGGGAGTGACTGCAAAACCAGCTGCCTGTAGCTCATCGTGTAGCTCAGCATGGATCAGGTGCACCTGCCGTAGATTAGGCTGGCTGGGATCAGGCGCAACCCGCGAGCGATGTTGAACGGTCGCTCCAAGATGCGCATCACCCTCCACCCCAAGTCCTGCCAGCAGCCGAATCTGGTCCAGCATCTCTTTGCTAAACGTATGGGCTGCGCTCCGGCTCACAGCAACGACGACCCCATGCATTGGCATCCACTCCTGTTAAGCGCCCCGAGGCGCTAGCTATGCTCCGCAACGGATTGGTCCAAATCGGCACGTGTGTGCGCAGCCGGTACCTTCGTGCCGATCAGGTGGAGCTTGACACCCAGGATGGCACCTGAGCATACTGTCATCTAGAATAACAGCAAAACCGGTAAGGCGGTACGGCCGCCTCACCGGTTTTCATAGTTTACAGGGGCTAGCCGTTCAGGATACTTACCCAACCGGACAACCTTCTGGGCCTAGCTTGAAGCAGCAATGCACCTGACATGTGTCAGATTACGAGTGGTGCCCACTGGTGTCGTTCAACTCGCGATTAGTGCTTCCAGTAACACTGCCTCCGGTGCCGGTTTCGCGGCTGGAAGTACCCTGGTCGCCGCTCATGCCTGTCCCGCCGGCATCCCCAAGTTGATCCGTAGGAGTGCGGTGTGTGGGGTCGCCTGGGGCGCGCTGGTCAGGAGCATAGGTCGCCTCCTGCTCGTCCATGTTCTGGAACAAGGGTTGGTCGCTCATAATGGTTCCTCCTTAACAACGGCGAGTGGTAGCAAAGAGTATGCCTGGCACTGTCGAGCCGGTAGCGGCCGCCGAGCCTGCAAGGCACTGGAAGCCGCGCCACGTGAGCGGTCGGTATCACCTCGTCGCACGGCCTCGGCCCCATGTTGGCAGCACACCTGCCCCAATGACACTTAATACCGCTGAACATACCACGCTGGAGACCGACGGACGCTTGAGGACCGCGTGCACCACGTCGTGCGAGCAACCGCGGGTTGTGGCCTTCACCACAGCCAATATCCAACCCTTGCAATTGGGACAGCCCCACGTTGCAAGTCCCGACCGGCTCAGGCCAAGGTATGTAGCAGGTCGTCGAGAATACGCAGCAGACGGACAACCACTGCCTGATCAACCGGCTGCGGACGATCGTTGTTGAAGACGTGGCCGAGCTCGCTTAGAAAATCGGCGCAGAAGACGGCGGTATAAAGCTGGATAACGTGTCGCTGCTCGTCGGTCACCTCGGCCTGCGCCGTCCACGCGGCGATGTATTCTAGATCCACATCAAGCTTGAGCAATGCCATCTGCGTCAGCCCAACCGTCCACAGCGGGTCGCCATAGCAAACAAAATCTACATCGACAATTCCGCTGAGCCGGCCGTCGTGGACGATTACATTTTTCGTGGTGGTGTCGTCCAGAAATGCTGTTGGCGCGACCTGCGTGAGATACGATTCGAAGCGCGATACTGCTTGCTGCACGCGACCAACCAGCTCGGGATCGACGATTCCGGCGTGGGCCAGGCGCTGCCGACTCCGGTTGAGCATCTCAAAGACGACGGCGCTCCACGTGCGGTGCGGCAGCGGGTCATGTAACGCGGTGGCATAACCGAAACCGGACCCAGAGGGTAAGCGACCGACCTGTCGTTGCAGCCGGACAACGTCCCCGGCAATCGTGTACTTCTGATCAGGGCTTAAGGTCGGGTAAACATTGCCCAGATCCGTTCCGGGCAAGCGTTCGAGGAGCATGAAGGCAAATGGAACGATCTTGCATTCAAGGTCGCTGTACATGAGCCGCGGAAGGGGAACACCCAGTGGCGATAAAATCTGAGACCAATACACTCCCGCGGCTAGCAAGCTGTAAGTATTTGGATCGGCAATCCGAACCACCAGCTTCTGCGTGGACGTCGCGACATCGTAAACATAATGGCACAAGCCGGTTGGGAACCGACGAACGCTCAAGACAGATTGGCCGAGAACAGAGGTGACGATTGTTGTCGCATCTTGTTCAGTCGGTCTACGCAAGGTCCGCTCGCTCATACAGCTGAGTATAGCATTGAAGCGCGCGGACGGCAGCCAGGTAGCAATCATGCTGAGCCGGACGCTTCAGCGTGATCGCTTGCACCATTAATCGTACGCTAGATTATGATTTCAATTCGATTACCATCAGGGTCGAGGACCGTTCCTGCATAATAACCGTCTCCAGTCTTGTGCGGCTCGTCGAGAATCTGATGGCCGTCATCCTGGAGGCGCTTCATCAAGTTGTCGACGTTGATACCAATTCGCAGTCTAAGATAAATTTCTAAAGTG
>JADDQE010000111.1 GCA_016781525.1 bacterium
GATCTCCTCTGAGATAACCGTGCCGCCCGTCAGGATCGCGATGTCCTGCAGCATAGCCTTGCGGCGGTCGCCGAAGCCGGGCGCCTTGATCGCCAGCGCGTTAATCGTACCGCGCAGCTTGTTGACCACCAGGGTCGCCAACGCCTCGCCGTCGACGTCCTCGGAGATAATCAGCAGGTTCTTGGTGACCTGCAGAACCTTCTCGAGCACCGGCAGGACTTCCTGAATCGAGCTGATCTTCTTGTCGGTGATCAGGATGTAGGGCTCTTCGAGCACTGACTCCATGCGCTCGCTGTTGGTGACGAAGTAGGGCGAGATGTAGCCGCGATCGAGCTGCATGCCTTCGGTGTACTCGGTCTCATAGCCGAGGCCGCGGCCTTCCTCAACCGTGATCACGCCGTCCTTGCCAACCTTGTCCATCACCTCGGCCAGCAGCCGGCCAATCTCCGGGTCTGCTGCTGAAATCGCCGCGACGTTCGCGACTTCGTTCTGGTCCTTGACCGGCTGGGCTAGGTCCCGCAGCGCCTCGATAATCGCCGCCGAGCCCTTGTCCAGGCCGCGCTTGATCAGCATCGGGTTCGCACCTGCAGCCACTAGCCGCAGACCTTCGCCAACAATCGTCTGCGCCAAGACGGTCGCGGTGGTCGTGCCGTCACCGGCGACGTCGTCGGTCTTGGTCGCCGCCTCGACGAATAGGCGGGCGCCCATGTTCTCGAAGGGATCCTTGAGCTCGATCTCTTTCGCCACCGTCACGCCGTCGTGCGTCACCGTGGGCGAGCCGAACTTCTTGTCAATCGCCACGTTGCGGCCGCGCGGACCAAGGGTCGTCTTGACTGCGTCGGCGACGATGTCCACGCCACGCTTCAGCGACCGTCGTGCATCTTCGTTGAATATAACCTGCTTTGCCATATGCTCCTCAAATATCTACTTATTATGCTTGAAAGCTGAGTACGCGGGACGCGTTACTCCTGCACAACCGCCAGGATATCCTTCTCGGCCAGGATCAGATAATCGACGTCGTCGAGCTTGATCTCGGTGCCCGCGTACTTCGCGAACAGCACCCGATCGCCTGTCTGTACTGCAACGGGAACGCGCTTGCCACTGTCATCCAAGCGGCCATCGCCAACAGCCATCACGGTGCCTTCCTGGGGCTTCTCCTTGCTGGCAGTGTCGGGCAGGAAAAGACCACCGCGGGTCTTCTCTTCACGCTCCACGGCTTTGATTACGACGCGATCAGCCAACGGACGAATGCGGAAATCCATACTGGTCCAACCTCCTATGGTTGTGTTCTTGGCTCTTGTTCGTTTAGCACTCAATGGTCCCGAGTGCTAACTGCGCTCTATGGTATGCGCGGCTGGTCAATTTGTCAAGCTGAGGAGGTTGGTGGGGGAATTTTACAGTCTCGGAAGGTTCACGCCTATTAACCGTCCGGTTCAGCACAGCTGTGTAAAAGATTACACAAATAACTGTGTTAATGGATTGTTAGAGTTTAGCAGAAAAGCTGCGAGAGTGCTAATCGCGCTCGGCGTAAACAGAGGCGCTCCCTTGGAGCGCCCCAAGGACCAGGGTATGGTTGCTATTGCTGCGGCACAACGCGACCTTTCACAATTGCTGTTACCCGTTTATAACCGCCACCGATTGCCGCTTCCTCATAGGCGTTGTCCCGTTCCGGAGGCTCTTCAGCAACGAGTTGTGCGCCTGGATATTGATTTTGCGCCTGCTCTAGATATTGTTTTCGAAGCTCCGAGATGATCTGCTCGGCACCTGCGTTCGCGACCACATCAACTTGCGGCTCAGTACGGAATCAAACCCCAGCCTCCCAAATGCGCTGCAGGCCTTGGCTACTCCGATAGATACTCCTGTATGGCCGTTGTTACGTACTCTTGAACCGCGGCTACGGTTTCAGGCACGTAGTTGAGGGCGCCCAGGTACACACCGGTTGCGATCACTCCAGCCGCCACCAAACGCCGCACCGACCGCCCAAATCCCCCGCGACGTTGCCTTGGCGCAGGTTGCTGGCGCTGCGGTTGCGCTGCACGCGGTGTGCTTACGGGCACCGGCTGAGGCCGTGGCACTGACGGAGGTGCGCGCCGAGCTGCTGGAGGCGGCGCAGCATCAACCCTGCGCGTTGAGCCGCTTGCCGGTGGCAGGCTAAAGGCTTGCGCCCCGCGACGCTCTTCGGTTGGGATGGGCAAGGCCGCGCGAAGCTGACCGACAGACTGAAAACGGTCGACCATCTCCATTTGGAGGGCCTTCTCCAACGCCTGGCTCGTCTGGGGTGAAATATCTGGACGGATGGCGCGGGCCGGCGGAAAGGTAAACGGTGGCTCGTCGCGTGGATCGCGCCCCGTCAGCAAATGATGGAGCGTGGCTCCCAAAGCATACACATCCGACTGCGGCGTGGTAATACCTTGATACTGCTCCGGCGGAGCGTAGCCCGGCGTCCCAACCATCGTTCCGCGCTGCCCAGGCTGCAGCAACTTTGCGATGCCAAAATCGACCACTTTGACATCGCCATTCCGTGTAATCATCACGTTCGACGGCTTCATGTCGCGGTAGATCAGCCCATTCGCATGCATAAACTCTAGCACGTCACAAAGCTGATCCGCCCACTGCAGCACCTGGGGTTCGGCAAAGCGCTTCTGGCGCTTGAGAATATCCTCGAGATCCTCGCCGAAGATAAACTCCATCGACAGGTAATAACGCCCCTCGTCGATAAAGGAGCGGTACACCTTGGGGATATTGGGATGCCCACGCAGCGCCCGCAAAAGCTTGGCCTCGTCGACGAAGCGTTGGATACCTTCCTCGCGATCCTCGTCGTTGGTGAAACGGTCATGCATCTCTTTGACCGCGTACACCTCGCCGTCCTCGTCGACGGCCTGATAAACGACGCCCATGCCGCCTTCTTTGATCACCCGCGTGATGCGGTAGATGTTGTCGAGCAGCACGTCGTTGCCGCACTGCTGGCAGAAGCGCGCATCGGCGCGGTTCGATGCGCGGCAGATCGGGCATAAAATTCGTTGAGTTACACTGTGTGTCGCCACGTTCGCCAGCATTGCCTTCTGTACCAACCGTCACTCGTAGGATAGCACCCCGTTAACAGTCGATCAACCAACTGTATCTACGTTGGAATTCAATGACTTGTTGCAGGATCCTTGCCACATTAACTGCTGGGTCGCCACAGCCCGAAGCATGGAACTTGCAGGATCGCGGCCGCATGTTGCGACGACGTGAAAAGCCGCGTGTGGCCTATATTGACGATTGCAAGCTCATGTATCGCGAGGTCGGGAGCGGGCCGCCACTGGTGCTGGTCCATGGCCTTGCAGGCTCGGGTGGCTGGTGGCGCTATAACATTCCCGCCTTTGCCGATCGTTTCACCGTGCATGTCATCGACCTTGTCGGTTACGGTGGCAATCGTGCCTTGCGCCCGCTACGGATCACCAAAGCCGCAAATTGCCTAGCCCAGTTTATTGCCCACATGCCCGGCGGTCGTGCCGATGTTGTCGCCCACTCGATGGGCGGGCAAATTTGTACGCATCTTGCCGCCGAACATTCCGAACGCGTCCACCGCCTGGTGCTGACCGCCGCCAGCGGGATGCTGCGCTCTGATCTGGTGCGGATGCTGTTACGGCTGCCGGGCGCGGCGCGTTACGGACGGCTCAACTTTGCCCCGACCCTCGTCTATGATTCGCTCCGCTCCGGGCCGATCAATCTGCTGCTCGGAGCGATCGACATCCTTTCCGACGACGTAACCGAGGCGCTCGCACAGATTACAGCGCCAACTCTGCTGCTATGGGGCGCGCAGGACAAGCTTGTGCCGGTGGAGGTAGCCGAGGCCGTCCGCCAGGTCTTGAAAAACGCGCGCTTAGAGGTGCTTTCCGGCGCCGGGCATGTACCGATGTGGGATCAGCCCGAGCAGTTCAACCGGCTTGTCCTGGATTTTCTCCAGGCCGTGCCGCTCGACCAGCCAGCTATCGATGACAGCCAAGCTCTAACGGAGGTAACAACGCTACCGCGGCCCGACCCCTAGCCATCACGCCTCGCCCTTGCGCAATTCGTTTAGCGCCAGCGTGAGTGCTTCATCCAGCCGCGCTACGTCGGGACCACCACCCTGCGCCGCCTCGGGCTTTCCGCCGCCACGGCCGCCAACCACACTTGCGGCAACCCTTAATAGTGCGCCCATGTCGAAGGGCAGGCCGGCAGCGCGTGTAAACACTAGCTGCGCCTTCTCCTCCCTCAGCCCCAGCAGCGCAACCCCGCCAAGCTCGGCAATCCGTCGCGCCAGCAGCCGGACATTGTCAAGGCTCCGGCCGTCGAGCCAGCGCACAACTACGGGGATGTTCCGAACTTGCTCGGCTGCCGCGATCAGCTCGCGTGCGTCATAGTCAAGCAGTCGCTCCTCGGCTTGGGCCAAGCGCTTCCGCTGCGTCTCCTCGGCCCCACGCAGCCGCTCAACTGCACTCGGCAGCTCTGCCTGCCCTACCTTGAGCTCCGCCGCTAGCGTCATCAGCAGCTCGGTCTTGCGCCGGTAGTCACGGACTGCCCGCCCGCCACAAACAAACTCGACGCGCACCCCGCCTTTGTAGCGCTCCCAGCGGCGAAGTACAACGCTGCCAACTTCGCCAGTCCGTCGCGGATGCGTCCCACCGCATGGCGAGTGATCGAAATCGCCCGCCGAAACGATACGGATACGCTCATACGCCTGGGGTGGCTTGCGTAAGGCAAGCGTTCGCAGCTCCTGTGGCCCGACAAAGCGCGCCTGCACCGGCACGTCGGCCCAGATCATCGCGTTCGTCCGAGCTTCGATCTCCGTGATCTGCTCCATGCTGAGGCCGGCGATCTCCAAGTCGACAGTACAAGCCTCTTCACCCAGGTGCACCGCTACGGTACGAGCATTGAAGTAGCTCTCGGCCGCTGCGCTCAGCAGGTGCTGGCCATGATGCTGCTGCATAAAGTCAAAGCGGCGCTCCCAATCCACCGCACCTTGGACTTCGTCGGCCTCGAGCGGCTCACCCAGCATATGCCAGACCTCGCCGGCGTCATCTGCCTGCGTATCGACGACGCGCACCCCATTCAAGGTCCCGCGGTCGCCCGGCTGTCCCCCGCCCTCCGGATAGAACGCCGAATGATCAAGCACAACCGCGGGCTGACCAGCGTATGTCCCCCGCTGTGTTACACGCGCCACAAAAGAGCGCAGGTACGCATCGTCAAAGTAGAGCCGTTCCGTCGCCATCGTTTACCTTTCAGGCTTTAGGTTTCGGGCACCACGTAAAAGGGCCGGGCTATCAGCGTCAACCCTCGGAGCTTAACGCTCTGTTCTCGTCCCTCGGCCCTCATCTTCCCTCGATCAGCACAAGCTCGGCCGAAAATCCTGGCCCAAACACGCACATCAAGCCTCGGTCGCCCCGCTTAATCGTGCCATGCTGTAGAAAGCGCTCGAGCACAAAAAATACAGTCGCCGACGACATGTTGCCGTAGTCACGCAGCACCGCACGGCTGTGGTCGAGTGCATCGGGCGCAAGCTGGAGCGCGGCATCGTACGCACGCAGCACCTTCGCGCCGCCTGGATGATAAATATGATGGTCGATGTCGGCTGGCTTGAGCGCGTGGAGCGCCAAAAACTCCGTTGCCAGCTCGGCGTAGTGGTGCGTCACCACTGAAGGAATTCGGGTGCCAAAGACCACACGAAAACCGTCATTGACGATATCCCAGCCCATCAGGTCGAGCGAGTCGGGAAACAGGGTCGAGCGCGTATCTACGATCCGGGGACCAGCCGTTGGTTTCGCTACCTGATCGCCTTCGACCAGCACGGCCGCCGCCCCATCGCCGAACAGCGAGAGCGCCACGAGGTTGCGCTTCGACCGGTCTCCAAACTGCATCGTAAGCGTACAAAGCTCAACCGTAACCAGCAAGCAGCGGTGTGTGGGATAAGCGCGTACATACTCCTGGGCTCGTTCGAGGCCCCCCAGCCCACCTGCACACCCGAGGCCCCAGATTGGAGTGCGCCGGGTGTGTCGATCCATCCCCAGCAAGGTAATCAGCCGTGCGTCGAGCGATGGCGCAGCGAGCCCGGTCGTCGAGACAAAGATCAGGTGGTCGATCTGCTGCGCTGCGATACCCGCTTGCGCGAGACACTGCCGCGCCGCCGCCTCGCCGAGCCGACAAGCCATATCGATAAACCGATCGTTCGCCTCACCAAACGTGTGCCCGCCCGGCTGCAAGAACCACTCTTCGGGAGCGGACAAGTAGCGCGAGTTGATCTCCGCATGGTCGAAAACGGTCAGATAGCGCTCAACATCCTGAATATCCTCGGCAAAGATAGCCCCGGCATACTCACGAGCACGCTGTTGGGATATCTTGTACGGCGGCACCGCGGTCGCCACGGATGCGATGGTGGGCATGAATCGGGGCTCCAATCTCTGCTCTAAAGCTTTGGTGCTTTTGCACCCTACCTTAGTCATACCACAAATCGCCCACCATCGAGAACCATAAGGGGCAGCCTTTTGCATCTGCCCCCAACCCTTCAACCAAGACCTAAGCCGCCGTTCCCACAGCTCCAAGCGAGGCGATTGCTCGCTCAAGACGCGTGAGCGTTTCCTCGCGCCCGAGCGCGTGCATCGTCTCGAACAGGGGCGGCGAGACCTTACTGCCGGTCGCGGCGACCCGCAACGCCATGAACAGATCGCCAACCTTGAGCCCCAGTTCCTCTGTCAGCGACCGTAGCCGTGCCTCGATTACCGCCACCTCCCAGCTGGGGAGCTCACGGAGCGCAGCAGTCGCCGCATGTAGCGCCTGCTGTGTCGTAGACGCATCCAGCTTCTTGGGTATCAACAGGGCATGATCGTAGCTGTCGGGCGCCGTGAAGACGAGGCGCAGAAGATCGGGCGCCTCGCTCAGCACCACTAGGCGCTCCTGGATCAACGGCACCAGCTCCTCGATCCGCGCTCGCTCCGCCGCACTTGGCTCGGCGCCGACCAGACCCGCGTCGGCCAGGTACGGTAACAGCCGCTCCGTCAGCTCGGCTGTCGATAGCTGGCGGATATAGATACCGTTGAACTTGTTTAGTTTTTCAAGGTTGAGCACGCCGCCCGACGGCGAGATGCGATCAAGCGTGAACCGTTCGATCAGTTCGTCGCGGGTCATGATCTCGGTAGTCTCGTCATAGCCCCAGCCAATCAGCGCCAGAAAGTTCAGCAGCGCCTCCGGCAGATAGCCCTTGTCGAGGTAGTCCGTGATCGCCGTATCCCCGTGCCGCTTCGACAGCTTCTTTCCGTCCGCGCCGAGCACGTTCGGCAGATGGACCCATACGGGCTGCTCCCAGCCGAAAAACTGGTAGAGCATGACATGCAGCGGCGACGTCGCAATCCACTCGTCCGCGCGCATCGCATGTGTAATCTGCATCTCATGGTCATCCACGACCACCGCAAAGTGATAGGTCGGAAAGCCATCGCTCTTGAGCATCACCATGTCGTTCTGGAGGGCGTTCTGGAAGGTGATCGGACCACGGATCAGGTCGTTGACAATGGTCTCGCCCTCCAAGGGGACAGCGAGGCGAATCACGTACTGCTTGCCTGAAGCTTCTAGCTCCGCTCGCTCCTCCGGACTCAGGTTGCGACAATGGCGATCGTAGCCGGGCGGCTCCTTGCGCGCCTGCTTCTCCTCGTTCACCTGCTTCAGCCGCTCGGGCGTGCACCAGCATTTATACAGATGGCCCTTGGCCAGCAGCTCGTCGGCGTGCCTATGATACAGATCGAGGCGCTCTGACTGCTTGTACGGCGCGAAGGGACCGCCAACGTCGGGGCCTTCATCCCACATTAGCCCCATGCGGCGGATCGACTCCTTCAGCTGATCTTCCGCACCCTCGACATAGCGATTACGGTCTGTGTCTTCAATGCGCAGCACAAACTGGCCGCCCGTATGTCGTGCCCACAGCCACTCAAAGATAACCGTGCGCATGCTGCCAATGTGTACATAGCCGGTGGGACTCGGCGCGAACCGAGTTCGCGCCGGCCGCTCTGTGTTTGTCATTTAAGCCTCCCATTCACAACCTTGCTCGATTATACCAGCCGACACCTCGAGCTCGCCGCCCCTGCTGGCATACGGACGAACCCGGCAGCCGCGTTGACGTCCACCCCGATGAGCTGGTTGGACCCCTCGTTGTCGGGTGTCGCACGCTCCAGAACTTGGGACTATCGGGCTATGGCTCACCCCACAGCGCCTTTCTATACTGGCTATACCCCCAGAAGGTGTCAGGAGCTTGTAGTTATGAGACGTCGTACCCGTGGCCAGTCAATCGTTGAGCTCGCACTTATTTTGCCATTTTTGGTAGTAATTACGCTTGGCACGATGGAGCTCGGCTACTACATTTTTACCTACTCTGAGCTTGAGAACGCTACGCGACGCGCATCCGAGGCGGCTGCCAAAACGCCTCCGTGGACCGAGCAATCGTGCGATGATGTTCCGCCGCCAGGGACTCGTCCAAGCAACTGCCAACCCAAGGATAACGCCGAGATCCGTGACGAGTGCGCCATATTCATCCGGCAGGCCGCTGTCGACGGAGTGTTGTTCACACGGTTGACACCGACCAATTTCACGTTAACCATCACGTACCCAACGGGTCAAACCCGTCAGCGGGGTGACCAGATTCAGGTACAAACCACCTACCGCGGTGAGTCGCTCACGCCGATCGGTCGACGGTTTTTCGGCAATGCGCTTAACTTCTCTTTCACGTCGCGGCGCACGATTTCGAGCCTCCGCGCGCCGGAGGGCCACCAGCCGTGGTGTGCGCGAAATCCCTAACGTATTGCTAGCATCACCCTATTGTGCCAGGAGCAACCTCCAATGAGACCGCACGTTATGGAGCACATCCGTAATCTGTACCGCAGGCACTCACGCCATCGGCTCGCCCGTCGTAGGGCCGGCCAAGCGATTGTCGAGCTTACGCTTGCCATGACCTTTCTGGCGTACTTGTTCGCCGCTGCTGTCGACCTCGGCTTTGCTTTCAAATCGTATCAAACCCTGGTAAATGCCACCGCGGAAGCGAGCAGTTTTCTGGCGATTCGTCCAGCCGTCAGCTGCGGTCCGAATACAACCGCGCAGTGCGCGCGCGACGAAGCAGATCGCACAGCGCGTATCCGGTTCCGCGGCGAGCAAGGCGACCGTATGCGAAGTTTCGGGGGCAGCACGCTAGATCTAAATGCCGACGAAAGGGACGATCAAACGACCATTCCGCCCGGCTTTGCCAACTTCGAGGCGTTCATCCGCTCGCGTGTGCGGATTATGGTGGCCGACGCAACCCAAGTAACGACCACTAACAGTGACTTTGCGGTCGGCGGTAATTTCACTGAGTCCGCAGCCTGCCGTGACCGCTTAATCGCCGGGATCAACGGTCAATGTTACATCGTGGTCCTCACCGAGATGACCTATCGTCCCTTTGCGCTTGCGCCCGTTGTCGGCGATACCATGACCATCCGAGCGATCTCGGTCAAGCCAATCGTCAACTAAAGCCGCTCAACCACTCACTGAAATTATCGGCTCCGATCACGTTATTCTTCGTTGCCCTTCGGAGGAAGCAGCTATGGTCCCCAGTCACCGGTACAAGCAGCCTGGTCAGAGCTTGCCGCTCATCGCCGTAATGCTTGTCGTTATTATTGGACTCGTCGGCATGTCGGTCGACGTCGGCAATGCCTACGGGCAACAGCGCCGGATTCAGCTTGTTACGAATGCTGGTGCTTTGGCCGGCATGAACGCCGTGTCACGGTCGGCGAGCAACGCGGACGTTTGTACCAGCGTTCAAAGCACCGTCACCGCCAATCGAGTTGCCCGAGATGATCGGTACACCTCGTACCGGTATCAGGTCCATTATACCATTTTGCTATGGTGATAGAGCATTAACCGCATTCATAAAATA
>JADDQE010000001.1 GCA_016781525.1 bacterium
TGCATGACTACCCACTATCTCAACCAACGAAATTGACGATACCCCAACGTGCGCGTTCGCAACGGTGGCTGCATCGATCGCCGCACGCGCATTCGACGATAACCGAGGATCAGCCAGCAGATACCAGATGGTTGTATGCGTATCCGCGATGGCCTGGATCATGTCTCCTCCACGTCACGGTCAAAGTCGGCGCTCAGTTCACGCCGCACGGTGTCGAAATCGTCCATCGCTGGTGCTGGCCCGAGATGGGCGAGCATCCCATATTGGGAACGTGGGGCGAGCGCTGGCGGGAGCCGCACAACCTCCTGAATCAATCGACTGCGATCGGCCGGCGAAAGCTGTTGTGTGAGATCGAGCACATCCTGCAATGTAGGGTGACCCATCCTGACCTCCAAGGTATCAGCTGCTTGACGGCTACCTCCAGTGTAGCATGCTGCGGGTCGGCGCTGTTCGAAAGGAAACCATGCTGTTACCAACACGCCGGCGCATACGCTGCTAGGCTACCTATCTTATCCGGTCTGCTCGGACGTACGGATGAGAGTGGTAGCCACGACAGGGCCACCGCGGCAACGGGCAACTCCTGCGGCAGCAAACACGCCCATTCTTGCAGCCTGCGGGTGATACTGATGCCGTTGTGTGCTGGTAGCACGGCGTTGCCCGGCATCCGGTGCGTCTGGCTGTCAGTGTCGCAGCAGACCTGCCGTTTCAGCTCGAGGGTGCCGAAGCGGCGCGCCACGGTAACGGGTTCATGCCCATCGGCCGTGACCGGCTCAGCGGGAAACCGCTGACAGTGGAGTTCGGTCAGCGGGGCATCGATCGTCTCCCAGCGTTGTACTGGCTACCGCTTACATCCGCAGGCTTACAGCGTCGTCTTCCACGCGGAGCCCCATCCCAGCATATACTCCTCCTCGACCGTTCCATAACAGCGCGGATCAGAGGAACTCAAGGAGAAGCGGATGGCATTCAACATTCTGCGGCATGTTCAGTCGATCATCGAGCGT
Organism: bacterium; assembly: GCA_016781525.1. Classification (GTDB taxonomy): domain Bacteria; phylum Chloroflexota; class Chloroflexia; order Chloroflexales; family Kallotenuaceae; genus LB3-1. The sequence continues at coordinate 1,002 of JADDQE010000001.1, forward strand.
GGCCTGCGGAAAACCGGCACGCTCATTTCACGCTGGACCAAGCCCAACTCCCATCCTCCTGTTCTCGGCACTATCGCTGATCTGACCCGTAGTAAACCACAGCTGGTCGCCGAAAACCTGCTACTCCGCCAGCAACTCAGCATCCTCAACCGCTCGGTCAAACGGCCGCGCTTCACAGCAGCAGATCGTGGACTCGTCGTCCTGCTGGCAAGTAAGCTCCAGCGATGGAAGGAGGCCCTGCTCATTGTCAAACCGGAGACCGTTCTTCGCTGGCATCGGGAGGGCTTCCGGTTGTTCTGGAAGCGAAAAGCACGCCCAGCCTCACCTGAACCGCAGATTCCGGCCGAGACGATCAGACTGATCAAGGAAATCGCGGCCAACAATCGCTTGTGGGGTGCCGAGCGCATCCGCGGCGAACTACTCAAAGTCAATATCAAGGTCGCGAAGCGGACCATTCAGCGGTACATACGGCACGTACGTCCACCGCGTCCGCATGGCCAAACCTGGGCAACCTTCCTTCAGAACCACGCCAACGACATCTGGGCCTGCGACTTTCTCCAGGTCCCCGACATCTTCTTTCGACCGGTGTTCGCCTTCTTCATCACCGAGCTCGGATCGCGGCATATTGTCCATGTCGGCGTCACGCGCTCACCGACCGACGAATGGGTCGCCCAACAGCTACGCGAGGCGACGCCGTTCCGTGAGGCGCCACAGTATCTCATTCGCGACAACGATGCCAAGTACGGTGCGCACTTCAATGCCATTGCCACCGGAACTGGAATCGAGGTGCTGCGCACGCCGATCAAGGCACCACGCGCGAACGCGATCTGTGAACGATTGCTTGGCAGTATCCGGCGCGAATGCGTCGATCACATCGTGATCCTGAGCGAGGCACACGTGCGGCGGGTTCTCATGGAATACGTTAGATATTTCAACCAGTCGCGGCCACATCAGGGCATCAATCAACAGGTTCCAGAGCCCGACGAAAGCTCAGGTCCACCAATGACCGCGACCAGCAAAGTCATCGCCTTCCCAGTTCTGGGTGGCCTCCATCATGCATACCGGATGGTCGCCTGATCGTGGTGGAGGAGCGGCGACGCGAGCGGATGGCGAAGGCAGCCAGGGCGACTCCAAGAACCGGCTGCTGTCGTTGAGGATGAACCGCCTACGTGGGAGAGCAGTGCGTGATGAGGGGGGAGGAGTGCCTGCGCTTCGGTCGACGTCGACGTGGAATAACCTCATACTGGGTGAGGATCGGTCGGAGCTCGGCTTCCACATCCGTCTGGATGTCGTCCTCTGAGCGCTCCAGGACCGCGATGAGGCGTGCCAAGAGGTGGAGCGCGAGCCCCGTCGTCACCACGCCAATCAGCATTCCAACGCCGAGATCGACTGCTGGCACGAGCCAGTGCAGGAGAGCGCCGATGCCCAGCCCGACGCCGAGCAACACCAGCATGATGAGCACGTAGATCCCGAGCAAGCCGAGCAGTGCGCCCATGTCGATCATCCTGTTTCGAGTCTATGCCAGCACCCGCCGCACCTAACGGTAGGCCACCGATAGTATACGTGATCGCAGGTGGCTAGAAGGTATGGATGCGCACGGTAGCCAGGTCAAGGGGGAGACGGTCGATTGGCAGCAAGCCATTACCGAGCTCCATAGTGCGATTGCGGCACTCCCGCCTACCGAACGACGTCAAGCCCAGGCGGTGGCCAACGATTTAGAAGATGAGGTTGCCAAGCCCGGACCCGAAAAAACGCGTGTGAAGCAGTTACTCGCGACTCTCCAGACCTGGGGCGGCGCTGTGGCTGAGGCAGTGACCAAAGCGGCAGCAAGCGAGGCGGTCAAGCAGTTGATGCAGTAGCGGAGCAGCGTGCACACATGGGCAACATCAACACCAGCGATATTACCAATAACATTGGCGTCATCGTCGGGCATAACAACGTCCAGAACATCATCATCTACGGCCAAACTGTCGATCCACGTGACCTATTGATTCCGCGCAAACATTGGAAGCTAGATACGTTTATCGGACGGGAGCGCGAGCAGCAGCAGAGCCAGGCATTGTATGCTGAGGTTGCCCAACCTCCAACTGAGCACGGCCGCCGTGGACAGTGCTGTTACCTCACGGGCAAGCTCGGCTTCGGCGGCAACGAAGTGGCGCGAGCTGCGGTCGAAGCATTGACAATCCGTGATTCCCAACCGATTGTGGTTGACCTTACGGCTGGGCAAGTGGTGCAGCTCGACAGCGGGGACACAAAGTCACCGTTAGCGCGCTATTTTCGCGAGGTCTACACGGCCCTACCACCGGAAATTGCTCGGAGCGTCGAGCCAACCCTGACGTCCTTTGTGGTGCAGCTCGTTGTACAAAGTCCGGCTGCCCAGCGTGCCCTCGCCCTCGTTTCGGCGCAGAACGTCCTGCTTAGCCTGCGTTCACTGCTTCGTGCCGCCGCCGAGGAGCGCTCGGTCATTCTTCTTACTGAGCTAGGCTCATCCACCTCCCTCCTCTGGACCGAGTTCCTGGACGAGGTGATTACGCAGCATGTGGCCGACCTATCCGTGCTGGTGCTGGCGACCCTGGAAACGCGCCAGCCGCTGGTTGAGGAGGGGGTCGCCGATGTACTTGAGGCACAGGCACAGCGGCATGTGCGAGACGGGTTGGCAATGGAGCTTCGCCTCCCCAACCTGACGGAAGACGAGATTACGGCGACGCTCGACGGCAATTATCAGCTGGGCGAGCTCTTGTTTCGCGATACGAGCGGCTGGCCGGCACTCACCGATGCTCTGTGGCAGCAGTGGCGGATTCTTGACTATGTGGAGCAACTGAGCGATGGTTTCTGGGAGCTGACCACTCCGGGCCGCCAGGTCATGTGGAGCGTGTACACCGATCTGCTGAATACGTTCTTTGAGCAGCCGTGGAATGCGTGGAAGGAGCGGCCGTTCGACTTCAAGGTGCTGCGCCGATTGCTGACGCTCGGCGCGCTGGAAGGGATGGAGTTTACTCCCACTGCCGCCGTGCTTGCCTTGAAGCGTATGCTCAAGGACGAGTATGCAACACATCAGATTATGCAGGGCTTGGAGGAGCACACAGTTGATCTCCTGCAACCGTGCGAGCCGCTCGTCATGTCGGATGACGAACGTTTGCCACGCTACCGTTTCCGGCAGGAATGGGTCCGCCTCAAACTGCTCCACGACCTGCACGGGCCGAACAGTCCGTACACCTTTGAGCAGCTGGCGCTCGAAGTAACAACCGCCCTCGCGGCAGTTGGTGGGCTGCGTCATCCCGTCACGATTCACACGCTCTTCGATCTTTATGTAGCGCTGGATGACCTCGGCGGGGCGAACAAGTGCATTGCGGCTGCTCGTACCGTGCACGAGCACGAGACGCTGCTGCATCAAGCAACATTTCTCAAACAGGCGCTTGCTCGGTCTGGAGAGGTACCGAGTGATGGGGGGCTCCCGGCAATGAATTTGACGAACTGCGGCGTGGCGAGTGGCAGCGGCTAGCAAATCTGCAGCGTCGGGTCGGTGAGCAATACCTCGACCGCAACGATCTCGGTGCAGCACAATCGTTTTTGGAAGACGCCGTTGAGAGTGCACGCAAAGGCGGCGCCCCCGTAGATGAGGCGTGGGCGCTTGTTCACCTGGGCCACATCCAGCGGATAAAAGGTGCCTATCCAAATGCCGACACATTACTCGCACAAGCCCTAACAATCTTTGAAGCGCGGCAGGATGCTGCAGGTTGTGCCCAGGTGTACGGCGAACTCGGCCTCGTCGCATTCAACCAAAATAGTCGTGAACGAGCGGATCACTACTACGGGCTGGTACTACAGGCGTACCAACGGCTGCACGGTGATACTCATCCCGATACAGCACGCAGGTTGAATACTCTGGGGGATATGCTCCGAAAGCACGGGGATAACGTGGGAGCTCAGCCCTTGCTTGAGCGCGCTCTGGTAATCTGTGAGCAGGTAAGGGGGCCAACCCATCCCGACACGGCGGCAAGCCTGAATATTTTAGCGATTGTGCTCATAATGCAGGGGGATTATGCGCGTGCTCAGCCCTTACTTGAGCGCGCCCTAGCGATCCATGAGCAGGTGCTAGGGCGAACCCATCCCAACACGGTCACGAGCCTGAATACTTTAGCGGTTATGCTCACTATGCAGGAGGACTACGCGCGCGCCCAGCCCTTGCTTGAGCGCGTCCTGACGATCCGAGAGCAGGTTTTGGGGTCAACCCATCCCAACATGGTCACGAGCCTGAATAATCTAGCGAATGTGCTCGAAAAGCAGGGGGACTACGTGGGTGCGCAATCCTTGAGCGAGCGCGCCGTGGCGATCTCTGAGCAGGTATTGGGGCCAACCCATCCCGACACGGCCACGAGTCTGAATAATCTAGCGAATGTGCTCGGAAAGCAGGGGGACTACGTGGGTGCTCAGCCCTTGTTTGAGCGCACCGTGGCGATCCGAGAACAGCTGCTAGGACCGACCCATCCCAAAACGCTCACCAGTCTGAATAATTTAGCGAATGTGCTCTTCATGCAAGGGGACTACGGGCGTGCCCGATCTCTATATGAGCGGGCCGTAGAGATCTCTGAGCACGTGCTGGGGCCAGCGGATTTTATTACAGCTGTGAGCTTGAATAATTTGGCGTCGGTGCTCCGATTGCAGGGGGACTACGTGCATGCCCAGTATCTGTATGAGCGCGCCGCGGCGATCTGTGAGCAGGTGCTAGGGCCAACCCATCTCGACACGACAGCAATCAGCATAAACCTCAGAACCATGTTGAATGAGTGGCAGCGGGTGGAAGGCGGAGGGTAACGGACCTATTCCTTGGTCAGCACGGTACTCGGGCGCCTCTCGGCTGTCAGCCTCCACGCCATCTGGGCTGCCTGGCGACACGTGTTAGCTGCTGTGCGTGCGAATGTCTTCGTGGGCAACACTCCCTTGCCAAAGGACAGGAGAGCCCATTGTGGCTACAAGTAGTCTCATAAATAATGACCAAGGAAAATAACGATACAGCCCAAGGAAAAGCAGGAAAACAGCGTAACCCTCCGGCTTGTCATGACGGTATTGTCACGTAAACGAGTGATCATCTGACCATGCTGGAACCTGTGCGATACTGAGGGCATGAAGACGAATGCTGCTGCACCATCCTACACGCGTCACCGCTATCCCGCCGAGATTATTGCGCATCCTGTGTGGCTCTCCTTCCGTTTCTCGCTGAGCTTCGCCCACGGGGCACCCGATGTCGAAGAGCTCATGGCAGCGCGGGGCAGCACCCTCAGCGATGAGACCGTTCGTCGCTGGACGCTGAAATTCGGGCAGCACTCCGCCACTGACCTCCGCCGTCGCCGACCGCAGCCTGGCGACACATGGCACCTCGATGCAGTCTTTCTGAAGATTAATGGGAAGACCGCGTATGTGTGGCGGGCCGTCGACCAGCATGGGACCGTCCGCGATAGCTTGGTCCAGAGCCGGCGCGGGTACCCCGAAGGGGTGAAGCCGCAGCCACAACGTTCTTCCGCACACTCCTGAACGGCTGCACCTACGTTCCGCGCGTACGCATCACAGATACACGTGCACGCTACGGGGCTGCCAAGCGCGAGGTCCTGCCGCGTGTGGAACATCGCCAGCATCGACGGTTGAACAAGCGGGCCGAACACGCGCATCAACCAACCCGACAACGAGAACGCGGGTACCCCGCAGGGGTGTTGCGTCGGTTCAAGGCACCGGGGCATGCGCAACGCTTGCTCTCCGCTCATGGCCCGATTCGAGACCATGTCTGTCCGCGCCGGCATCGCTTGAAGGCGGTTGCCTACCGCGAGGAACGTGCACGACGATTCCAGGTCTGGAACCAGGTACCAGGGACACAGCTGGCAGCATAAAGCAGGTGAAGAGGCAGAATCTCGCGTCCGTTTCTGCTTTGCTTGGCCATGATCGCCGATCCTGTAGTTAATGTGACAATGCCCTGGACACACGGCTCGCCGTGATCCTCGCGCCACTCGGGCTGAAGGTCCTGCTCACGCCGCAGGCCCGCAACTCGATGGTTTACGACGGGCGTCCGCCCTGCTGCGGCAACGCAACCTGTGTGCCGATCTGCCCGATCGCGGCGAAGTATGATGCCTCGGTACATGCCCAGAAGTTCGAGCAGCTTGGGGGAGAGATCCTGGACCAGGCAGTGGCCCACTTCGTCGCGGTTGATACTCAAGGCCGGGTTACCGCAATCCGCTTTAAGCGCCCCGGCGGTAGCGAGCACCGCGCCGTCGGACGGATCTTCGTCATCGCAGCCCACGGCATCGAGACACCCAAGCTGCTCCTGATCTCGCGCACGGATGCGCTGCCCGAAGGAGTCGCCAACGGCAGCGGAGCGGTTGGTCGCTATTTGATGGACCATCCGATTCAGCTTAGCTGGGCTTTGTCGAAGGAGGCGCTCTATCCGTACCGTTCGCCGCTCGAGAATGCGGGTATCGAGCAATTCCGCAACGCCGATTTTCGTAGAGAACGCGCGGCGTTTCGGGTTGCAGTCGGCGAAGACGGATGGTCATTTCCCGGCACTCCACCACCGGCGCTTGCATCGGAGCTGATCAAAGAGGGTTTTCGCGGCAAAGCACTCCGCGAGGAGCTCAACTACCGTGCTGCTCGCCAATTTCGTTTCGCAGCGTTGATCGAGCAGCTGCCGGATCCGGAGAACCGCGTGTTGCCGGCGTGGGATAACCCGGATGAACTCGGTATCCCGCGGCCGCGGATCGTCTACGATCTGGATGATTACACGCGCAAAGGTCTCGCCGCAGCACGCGAGCTGCACGACCAAATTTTCGATGCCGTCGGCGTCACCTTTCGCAAGCATGCGGAAGAGCATTATGGCGCCGGACATATCATCGGGACGTACCGCATGGGCAACGAGGCGCGCACGTCAGTCGTAAACGCGCAGCAACGCTCCCACGACCACCCAAATCTCTTCCTGCTTGGCAGCGGCGCCTTCCCAACGGCAGGCACCGCTAATCCAACGCTCACGATCGCAGCACTGGCGCTTTGGGCCGCCGATACAATCAGGCAGGATTTGGCCGGCTGATCGAGGTCTAGCCGTCCGAAGCAATGCCACCGTCGCGTTGCCGTCAGCATTGGAACACTGATAGGCTATGAATGCTCCAGAACGTTCCAGATCCTCTGGCATAGGGCTTGCAGCCCCGCTCGCAAATGTGCTTTGGCAAGCGCTCCCGGCCTTTTCGATTGCCTCGCTGCCGAAAGCGCGTTGGACCGCCGACGTATGGCGGAGGGCGGCACGACGATCGTGAACCGCAACCCCACCATTGTTGCTGGGCGTGGCTGCGCAACTGAGACTCGCCATGCTCCCCATAAGGAGGATCTGTTATGCAGCAGAACCGAGATGATCGTTCGCTTACCGAGCTCCTAGCTGCGCTCTCACGAGATACGAGCGCGTTGGTCCGGCAGGAGGTCGCAATTGCCCGCACCGAAATCATGCAAAAAGCGTATGGCATGGGTAAAGACGTGGGATTGGTCGCGGCCGGCGGCGCCACCGCCTATGCTGGCTTTCTCGCGCTCACTGCGGCCCTGATCGTTGGGCTGCGGAAGGCCGGCCTTTCCTGGGGATTGGCCGCGCTCGTTGGCGGCTCGCTCATTAGCGGCGCGGGCGTTGCCCTGATCCTCAAGGGCGTCACAAACTTGCGGCAGGCCGATCTCATGCCGTCTGAGACGATCGAAACGCTCAAGGAGAATACGGAATGGGCCAAAAACCAGATGACGTAACGACGGGGGCGTACCCGTCCGGCGCCACTCAACCGAATGTAGCTCCCGGGTCCAGCACAAGCGCGGGCACTGCGCCCCCCGCAGACCGCGGCGATTTGCCGGAAATGCGGGCAGACCTCGACCATATCCGGACCGACATAAGCCAGACGATCGAGGCCATCGAAGCGAAGCTGACCCCGGAGAACCTGGCGCAGGAGGCGGCAGGCCAGGTTAAGTCGCAGGTGCAGGGCCAAAAAGGGCGGGTCGCCGAGCAGTTGGCAATTGCGGCAGACGCGCTCCGCCAGACTGGCGACCAGTTGCGTGGGCAGAACCAGGGGTCCTTGGCAGAGTATTTCGACCAGGCGGCGGGGCAGGTTAATCGCCTGTCTCGCTCTGTGCGAGACCGGGACGTGGGAGAGTTGATCGGCGAGGTACAGCGCTTCGCGCGGCGGCAACCCGCGCTTTTTGTCGGAAGTGCCTTCGCCATCGGCTTGATTGGAGGCCGCTTCCTCAAGAGCCACGGCGAGGACAGCAACGGGAGCGATATGATGGCGCCGACGCGGCGGGAGTGGGGTAGCGCTGGTGCAGACATCGGCGGGCCAGGCCTTGAAGGTATTCATGTTCCAACGCGGGGCGACAGGTCCTTCTGAAGGTTTACTAATCAGCAGTGACTCTGTACGCATTGAGCAGGGCTACAGGCAAGCAAAATCTTGCCTGTAGCCGGCGTACCCGCTGTTCCAGCCGCACTTGCGCTGGCCTGTGAATGTCCGCTATCAGCTACTACGTCGCGGCGGTCGCGTTCCAATAGGTCGGTTGCTCATAATATTCGTAAAGCTCTTTCTCATACTCGTGGCTAGCGGGCCGGCTTTGTCAACTTATCGACGAAAGGTGATGGCGATCTGGGGGCGAAGGATGAAGACGTTGCGGATCTGCTCTTGGACTGCTGATTTACGTAGCCGTCTTGAGCTTGCTTGCCTCGTTCGAGATCACGAATCGCTGCACATGTGCTCTCCGATACTCGTCCGCCTTCAGACGATGCCTGTAATGGCTACCGTCATCATCCGCCTAGGCTGCACCTC
>JADDQE010000251.1:0-14527 GCA_016781525.1 bacterium
AGACACTTTCGCGCTGGCGCCTGAGCGTAGCTCGTTGCGGGAGCGGCAGAGCAGGTTGCCCGCCCTCGTCACGCGGCTTGTGACGCGGCACTAAACGTTGAAGCTTCAGCCGAGCAAGGCGCACCCGGCACACTATTTGCAGCGGGACTTGCAGATAGGCTGGACGAGAGGAGTAAAACATCATGCAGCAACAGGCGGGACGTGGCTTGGGATGGTTCAGTATTGGGCTTGGCTTGGCGGAAGTGCTCGCTCCGGATCAGGTAGGCCGACTAGCAGGAATTGGTGATCGCCGCGCCCTGCTGCAAGCTTTAGGAGTCCGTGAGCTGATCACCGGAGTTGGTTTGCTGACGCAGCGAAGCGTCAGCCCGTGGCTATGGGGCCGCGTTAGCGGTGATATGATGGACCTCGCGCTGTTGTTGGCGGCGCTAGGGCTGCCCAAGGCACGGCGTCACCGGGTGGCAGGAGCGGCTGGTGTTATTGTTGCAATCACCGCGTTAGATATCGTACGGGCACTTCAGCCCTCGGGCCGAGAGTGACAGGCCGGGAGCTGCCCAGTGTGGCCAAGGAGCGGTAGGTGGTCGCACTGCCTTGCTGCATTGGTAGCTGCTCCTGCTAACTTTGGTGGTGCGGGACGACCGATTGATCGTCCCGCTCGGTATGCCCTCAGTTCTAAGCGGGTTCAAGCCCACCCACACAGACCACCAAGGCGTAGAGATGCTCGTCGGGTTCGGATAAGCGTTTGCGCATCCTCTCCGAGGACTGGAACGGGAGCTGTAGCGTACCTTCAGCCGCTCTGGGTCCGGTCATGATGCGGTGGAGCGCCTCGTAATCACTGGGCTCCAGGTGGCGAATGACGAAGTCCATGATGTATCCTTGTCTTAAGCGCCGGGTGAGACGGCTGCTTAGCTCGTCCTCGTTAAGCTAACGCGCGTCCACACCCATGTGCGGACGCGCTGCAAGCTGCTCATCAGCCACGCTTATTGGTTGTCGCCTGCCGGGGGCTCCAAGAGGAACCAGTAGAACGAGTGTGGGCCGAGCGTAATGAAGTACGGCAGCTCCCCGATGCGTGGAAAACGAGTATTACCGAACATCTCAACAGGTGTCCACCCGTTGTAACGCCGCAGGTCCAGCTCGGCCGGCTGCGGGAAGCGCGACAGATTGTTGACAATCAATATGTGCTCTTGTTCGTAGTCGCGTGTGTATGCCAGCACCTTCTGGTTCTCAGGCTCGAGGAAGGTCAAGCTTCCACGACCAAACACTTTATGCCGCTTACGCATCCGAATCAGGCGTTTCGTCCAGTTGAGGAGCGAGCTAGGCGTGCGGAGCTGTGCCTCGACGTTGACGGACTGATAGCCGTACACCGGATCGGAGATTAACGGCGCGTACAGACGAGCGCTGTCTGCCTTTGAAAAGCCCGCATTGCGGTCGCCACTCCACTGCATCGGGGTGCGAACGCCGTTGCGGTCGCCCAGGAAGACATTGTCGCCCATACCTAGCTCGTCACCGTAATAGATGATTGGCGAGCCCGGGAGCGAGAAGAGCAGGGAGTTGAGCAGCTCAATCCGGCGCCGCCCGTTCTCCAGCAGTGGTGCGAGGCGGCGACGAATACCGAGGTTGAGCTTCATCCGCGGGTCGCGAGCGTATTCGGCCCACATGTAGTCGCGCTCTTCGTCGGTCACCATCTCAAGTGTCAGCTCATCGTGGTTACGGAGAAACAAGCACCATTGGCAGTTATTTGGAATATCCGGCGTCTGCTGAATAATGTCCACGATTGGACGGCGCTCTTCGCGCCGAAGCGCCATGTAGATGCGCGGCATCACCGGGAAGTTGAAGGCCATGTGGAATTCATCGCCGTCGCCAAAGTAGGGCAGCAAGTCGGCGGGCCACTGGTTCGCCTCCGCCAGCAAAATGCGGTTGGTGTATCGCTTATCGAAATCGCGTCGCAGCTGCTTTAAGTAGATGTGGGTCTCCGGCAAGTTCTCGCAGTTCGTGCCCTCACGCTCGAAGAGATAGGGCACGGCGTCGGCACGGAAGCCGTCCAGTCCCATGTCGAGCCAATGGTTCATGACCTTGAGGATCGAACGCCGTACCCGCGGATTATCGTAGTTTAGGTCCGGCTGGTGTGAGAAGAAGCGATGCCAAAAATATTGGCCGGCCTCCTGATCCCAGGTCCAGTTGGAGCGCTCCGTATCGATAAAGATAATCCGCGCGTCCTGATAGCGCTCCCAAGTGTCGCTCCAAACGTAATAATCACGGTAGGGCGAGTTCCGATCTTTGCGCGCCGCTTGAAACCATGGATGCTCATCGGACGTGTGGTTGATGACCAGGTCGGAGATCACACGCAGCCCACGGCGATGGGCCTCCTTCATAAATTGCTTGAAGTCCTTGAGCGTGCCATAGTCGGGATGGACCTCATAGTAGTCGGCGATGTCATATCCATCGTCGCGGAGCGGCGATGGATAGAAGGGCAGGAGCCAGATACAATCGACGCCGAGATCCTGCAGATAATCGAGGCGCTCGATCAGCCCTCGAAAGTCCCCGATGCCGTCGCCATTGCTATCTTGGAACGCTTTGACGTGCAGCTCGTAAAAGATCGCGTCTTTGTACCATAGTTCGTCGTTGTTCAAGTGTCGCCTCACTCCGAGCGCGGCTGTTGCTGACAGCCGCGCTCCGCTATGCATTATTGAACGCGCATTCTACGCAAGTCGTCTGATGTTGCAACCGCTGCAACCAGCGTGCCGGACTTTTGTGCTTAAAATCGGAAACGCTAAGCGTTCCCGCAGATGCCCTACGCCGGCGCGCTCCATCCGGCTGCTTGCGCTCGGATCGCTCGGTCAGCAAAAGATATCATCCCCGCTCCAAGCAGCAATTCTCCTGCCACGTTCAAGCCCTTATGGCTGCGTCCATTCAAGTAGCGGCAACAGCTCCAAGAGTGGGCCTGCCAGGTAGTCGACGGGACCGCTGAAGTGGAGCAGCAGCTCGTCGACCTCGGCGACCAGCGCGGCATCGCCTTCGTCCGCAAGCAGCCAAGCATCACGTGCTTGCCCGAGAATCTCGACCCGCAGCCGCTCACTGCTCTTCCAGGCCGTCGCGGTAACTCCGCTGTCTGCGGCGGGCTGGTGCCGGAGAACATGGCGCAGCACAGCGCGCGGCCCCTGAGTCATATACAGCACGTCCCCTGTGCTGCTGCGGTAGGTCGTGGTGGAGGTCGCGGCGACCCCGCTCACCTGCTTCCAGCTGCTGCTGATTGATACAGCTCGCTGGGATGTGCGCCGGGCCGGAACAGCGGTTGTACTCGATATTTCCAGTCCCACAGTGGCCGGCCACGTCAGTAGTCGATGCGGCTCTTCCAAGCTCTCCACGATTCTTCTACCGCCGTGGCCGACGTCGATTGTAAACATGTCGCGGGGCAAGATGTCGAGCGAGAACATGCTGGTAGGTGGCTTGTCCAGCGTGCGCCGCTCTGTGACAGTGGTTTTTTGGACATGTGTTTCAGTGCCGTCTGGTCGGCGATGGGTGATTGTCGAGGTAATCGGGCGGTAGGTGCTGCTGTCGAGCCAGAGCTGACGGACCCACTGTCCGATCGGCATCTCGTCATACCAGGCGATATGCGGCGTGATCGGCCCCCTAAAGCTCTCGTCGTTCGTCGGCGGCACCTTGAGTACCTGTTCAAGCAGCACATGCCCGAAGGAGACAGTCTGGGTGATCGGCGTATCTTCGCTGAAAAATTGCGCAACGAGCGCAACATCCGCCGGCTCGATCCGTGTAAAGGCGCGGAGGAGCGCTGCATCGCCCGTATAAGCAATGCCCTGATTGTTGCCGTACCAGTGGAAGCGACTTCCGTCATCCTGACGCAGCTCGTAGAGCGTACCGTCGGGTAACGTTCGTTGATCACGGTACGGTCCAACATGGAGCCCTTCAAAGTGGAGCAGCTGGTGGCGTACCAAGGTCGCCGGGAAGCGCTGCCCCGCTGGAATATGATATGGATCCGGAGGCTCCTGCTGGCGTGGTTGAACGCGAACCGCCGTTGTACTCCGAAGCTCAATCGTTGTATTAGGCTGCGGCTGAAGCGCTTGCAGCGCACGGCGAATGCTGCTCTCGACCTGGGCCGAAAGCGGACGAGGGTCGAGAAAAGCGCCGTTAAGTGCTAGCCAGGTCGCGCTGTCCAACGGCGCAAGGCTATCGATTACGGCAAGAATTTCTTCTCGATTCCAACCCCTCGCCCAGAATGTTGATACCGGCCCGAGAGTGCCTCCGTTTCCCGCAACCGGGCCTATCCGTCCGTTCCATACGCCATCGCTGCTAGGCCCGCTCAGTACCACTTGCCATGCTCCCCTGGCCAGCTCTTGGCTGTTATCCTCGGGTTCCGGTATGGTGCCACTCAAGCTGAACCATCGACCTGGCCCGGCCATAAGTAGTGCGAGATCATTATCCTGAGTTGTGGGGACACGTCCCGCCCCGAAGCCCGTCTGGTCGGTTGTCAACAGCACAAGCCGATCAATACCCGGCGGTAGCTTTTCCGGAATATAGGTGGGCCGCGCCGAGTACAGCAGTAGGCGGGGACTGACAACATATTGTGGATCGAGCGCAGGACAGCCGGGATCAATCAAACGCTCGTGTGTAACGGACGACGGCCCCACTGGAATTGATAATGGCACGCCTTTCGGCGCCACTTCACTCAGCTCCAGCCGCCAAAGATCCGAGCTCTGAGCTTGCGTGCCCAGCACCTGCAGTTCTTGCACTGTCTGGAGCTGCTGGGTGAGCGGGTCGATGCGCAGAACGATTTGCCGTGGCGGCTCGGCGCTTGTGTCGGTGAACTGAAGCAGGACGAGCGTCCGCTTGCCCTCGTTGCGCGCGCCAAATGATCGTAGGTCCGCAGCCGCAAGCGCGCGTTGTAATGCAAGATAGCCGAGGCCATAGGTTCCCTGAACCAAACGGGCATCGCGAACAAGCCGCTGCTCCTCGAGGGAGGTCGTGAAGCGCTGCGGACCGTGGAAGAGCCTGCCATAGTTGCCGCTCCATCCAGTGTTCCAGCGGCATGAGCTGTCCACCGGCTCGGAGGCATAATCGACATGGGCGCGACCATCGGCTACCTGCCACTCGACTAATTCGCCGTCGCGCCGCACCTCGACACGGTGGCGCGTGCTACCCCGCTCTGCAAGCCAAAGATCCGTTACCACCGGCTCTCCATTGTGTAATCGCGGATCACGTGCCCATACTTGTTGGTGCACGGGCTCGGCCCGGTCCTCTGCCAGCCATACGTCGACGGCTGCTTGGACCAGTGCTCGCGCCTCCAGCTTGGGCGCCGCCTGCGTCGCGTCATTGGTGCCGCTGGGGACGATCAAAAGGGCTAGCGTGACGCCGACAGTCGCGACCAGCGCGCTGAGCCAGACGCTTCGTCGCTGCCACCAAGCCACGGGCTCTTCGCCATCGGTCGTCAGCGCCTCTTCGATTGCCTCCTGACTCGCCTGAGACAGCCGCGTTTGGCGCAAGGCACCACGCAGTTTTACCTTCAGCTCATCGCGAGCCGCCTGCCAAGTACTTTGCGCCGTCTGGCATCCGTCGCAAGGGCGTGGGTGACTAGCGGACGGAGCGGAAATGGCAAGCTGCTCAGCCAGCCACTGGGGAAGGGACATATGTCCAGCGGCATCACCGCTGGGCGGTGTCGAGGCGGCGCTGTCCATAACACGTGCCAGCCGCTCGACGACCTGCTCTGGCGGAAGTCCGGTGATGGTGGCGATCTGCTTCCCGTCGAGGCCACGTAGCAGCCACAACCCCAGCACGAAGCGATCGATCGGGCTGATCCTCACAAGCTCCCCTGGGAGGGCGCCGCGCCGCGGCCATCTCGGGAAACGGCGGCGCGTAAGCTCTTGGAACAACGCCGCGAGGAGGAGAGTTTCCAGTTCGGCCGGGTGCGTGCCGGCAAGCACCCGGACAAAAGCCGAAACCGTCGCAGCTTCTGCGGTGCTGCGACGATTGGTCAGGAGCAGGGCTTGGGCTAGGACAGGATCGCCCCAGCGTGTGACGGCGGTACGCCATTGTTCTCTCGTCACGCTTCGTCCTTTCCTCCGCACGGGCCTTATCAAATTCTAAATAGACCTACGTACCCTAGGTTTACGTGGTTTGCTCCGTCGCCACTTTGCCTTGCATCGGGCTTGCCAGACCAGCTCACTGCACGTCAGGTATTAGCCTAGACGCGTCGAATGCGCCGTACCGTACTCTCAAAATCCTTAAGCTCAAGGTACAGGCCAGTCCTCATCCAAGCCAAACCAGAACGCGCTCCCAGCATACCTTCGATCTCGTACGACGCGTCTGGGTCCAGCCCCCGTAGGTACAAAGGCGGTGTGTTTGCGGGTGGTGGGAGATGCGTGCGGAACGCGAATAGGACGCCCTCCGTCCGATCCTTACTCATGTACTGAACTGCTGAATAGGCATGTTCCTGGGGCGAGCGCAACCGATAAAGATCACCATACTGCACAACCGGGCGAAGCTCTTTGTACAACGCGATCCATCTCGCCGCTTCTGCCCGCCGCTCCGTTCCCCAATGGACGAGGTGGCCGCCAACTCCAAGCGAGCCGCACATGCTTACATGGAACCTAAAGGCAAGTGGCAGGTAGTCAGGACCCATGTCGGTGACCCACGCTTCCATCGTATTCGCTGGAAAAATGTTGGTGTAGCCCTCTTGGATCGCTAGGCGTGCGCTTGGCTCTGTATTGTCGCTGATCCAGACTTGGTCTGCGAGGCGCAAAATACCAAGGTCCGCGCGGCCACCTCCGCCGGAGCAACTTTGCCAAATAACCTCAGGGTGGCGTTCACGCAAGGTTCCCCAGACGTGGTACAACCCTTGAACATAGCGCACCCAAAGCTCGCGCGGATCACCCGGAGCGTCAGACCAACCCGGCTCGCTCACATTGCGATTCATGTCCCACTTGATGAATACGATGTTGTTCTCGCTGAGGAGCCGATCGATCTGGCCGATAATGTATTCTTGCACGTCGGTACGAGCGAAGTTGAGGATTAATTGGTCGCGGCCAGTGGTGCGGGTGCGCGTTGGAAAATGAATGACCCAATCAGGGTGCGCCCGATATAGCTCGCTGTTGGGGTTGACCATTTCCGGCTCGATCCACAGGCCAAAGTCCATTCCCAGCCCATTCACCCGGCCGATCAGGTTTTTGAGGCCATTAGGAAACTTGCGCTCGTCGGGCCACCAATCCCCGAGCCCGGCAGTATCATCGTCGCGACCATGGAACCAGCCGTCGTCCATCACAAACAGCTCAATGCCCATCTCGGCGGCAAGCTCCGCAAGCTCAGCTTGTGAAGCTTCGTCGACATTAAAGGTCGTTGCCTCCCAGGAGTTGTACAAGACCTTATGGAGCGCGTGTCCATGGGGTATGATCGTATCACGGATGAAATCGTGCAGCAGCCGGCTCGCTCCGCCAAACCCTTGCTCGGTGTAGCCGCCGAAGCTGCTTGGCGTGGAAAACGTGTCGCCCGGGTTCAAGCGCCATGCAAAATCCCAGTCATTGACGCCGACATTGATTCGGGTGGCGCCAAAGTCGTTGATGTCGGCTGATAGCTTCCAATTCCCGCTCCATGCTAAGACCCCGAACCAGACGGCTCCGGCGTCCTCGCAGCTGCCGCCACGGTCGAGGGCGAACCAGGGGTTGTGATGATGGCTCGTCGTGAGCCGGCGGCTCTCCAGCACCTTACGGCCAGGCTGCAGCACTTCGCGGCGCAAGTGCATCTCATCGAGCCAGCGTCCGGTAACATGTGTCAAACGATAGCTTTCGGCAACCGGGAAGTGCCACTGGGCCGAATCGATCCGCTCGATGGTGATTGGGGTTTCGCCTTGGTTCGCTACCGTGGCCCAGCGCTCGATGAGATCGTAGTCGGCATGGACCCGGTAATGTAGTGTCACCTGCAACGGATACGCCGTATCACGAAGGTGAATACGCAGCTCTGGTAAGGCTCCTTCGTCCAAGTCGAAGGAAGCATAGCGCAGGACTGTTCCACGCACACCGTCGGCGAATATCACTTGGATGCATGCATCAACAAACTTCATATCCTCATAGCCAGGATATTCTTCCTGCGTTAGCTGGGCTGCATTGTTGAACGAGGCCCAACCCTTTGCATCAGTCGCTGGTGGGTAATCTTCATGCCGCGGTAGGCGCGCTCCCCAGTAACGATGCACGAGCAATCCCGCCTGGTTCAACCCGAACGCGTACGCTGTTGTGTTTGTTTCTAATACCCAGCCTAGCTCGGTCTGGTACACTGGCATCCTCTGCCTCACCTTCGATAAATCCTAATTGCCCCTGTGCCGTACCCCATGTCCGGTACGCGTGTTGCCGTGTTCCCCACCCTGTTCTGTGTTTTACATAATAGCGTGCGCGGTCGAAGTGGTATTGAACACTGGTCAGGACCGCCGAATTCCCATTTCCCGATGCCTCGCAGTTCAATTATCCACTCTGCTCATCAGGGGTAGACCCTAGCCAGGTAAGTCGGACGAGCGTGCCAGACGGTCATCGTCATACTTCCCAGATGGAGTGGAGCTGCCAGCTATCGAGAGCCTCAACTCGCGCGGGAGCACCCTCGGCGAGGAATGCTAGGCCTAGGCTGTCGGCTCGTGTCGGGTAGATGCGAGTGGTTATGGTCACACGCTCGTTGGCAAATACTTCAAGCACTGACCGATCGAGGAAGACGTGCAGCCGCAGCGACTCATTGGGAGCCAGCGTTAATGGTGCAACGTGCGCGTTGTGATCGACGGTCAAATCCTGGCTCGACTGGGTGCGGTCGACGATGAGCTGGCCCTGCGCTGCGTCGTAGAGAATTTTGGTTTGTTCAACGCCGTCGGGTGACCGGCGCACTACAATTCCGCAGCGCCCTTCGGATGGGGGCACCAGCTCAACCTGCAGCTCCAGTGTGTCGCCGCTGATCTCCGCTAGCTCGACGATCTCGCCGCTTGACAGTTCTGTTGGTCCAAGGCGCGTGTGCTCGGCCCGTAGCACGGTTAATTCGGGAGCCGGCAGCATGCACACCTGCTTGTCAGGTCCAAGCGAAAGAACGCGCGGCAAAGACATCACCCCCGACCAGCCCGACGCGAGCTGGGCCTCGGCACCGCGTCCTTCTTGAATCCAGCCAAAGCTGATCCTACGGCCCTGCCCGTCGGTAAACGACTGGGCCGCATAATAATGCCGGTCGCCATAGTCGAGCTTATGCTCGACGATCGGAGTGAGGCGGTGCTCATGATGGTCGCCGACAATCGCCGCGCTATAGTGCGGCTGACCCATGTTCCACACCGAAACGGTCAATACGTACAGGCCATCGAGCGGGAAGAAGTCGGGACACTCCCACATCGTTCCGGTCCAAAGCGGTTCGAAACGACGCGCATCACCCACCAGCAGTGGATGCAGGTACTCCCAATGACGCAGATCGGTCGAGCGGTAAAGCAGGGCGGTACCTCCCTGACCTTCGAGGCCCGCGCCTATGAGGTGGTACCAGCGATCGTCCGCGCGCCAGACACTGTGGTCGCGGTACTGCACGAGATGGAGCTCCTCGGGTGGGGCCGGAATAATCGGATTGTCAGGATATTTTTGCCACGTCAACAATCCATCCGTGCTGGTTGCCAGACATGCGCGCTGCTCGCCGTCGCGGTTGCCGCTGTAGATGAGCGTCGGCACGCCGTTGTCGTCCACCGCGACGCCGGACCAACAGCCGTCCTCGTCGGCGGTTCCCGGCTCAGGCACTAGCGCCACGGGCAAGTGCCGCCAGTGGACCAGGTCCGTGCTCACCGCATGGCCCCAATGAATGGTGCCATGGAACGGACCCGCGGGATTGTATTGGTAGAACATGTGGTACTCGCCGTTCCAGTGGATTAGGCCATTGGGATCGTTGAGCCAGTTCTCCTCCGGCACAAAGTGGTAGCGCGGACGGTGCGGATCATCTGCAAACCGCCGTTGTGCGGCCTGTGCTGTTACATTCAAAGTGCTACCTTTATCCTCATTAACCCTGTCGGCGGGTTATTCTAATCGGTAGGCTGCCCAGCACGTAAGGGAAGAAATCGAAGGCCCGGTGGTGCTGCAAGATGCCGCATGGACCGCTTACTTGATTATCACAGGCACCTGCGAGGCTCGCTCCAACCCTATTGAAGGTGCTTTCCAGCAAATGGTTACCAGGTAGTGCGAGAGCCGAGGATTGATGCTTGTGCGTAGGGGTTGGGGGAAAATGGGTGGTAACCCTGCGTCGTGTTCTGTCCTACAAACCATTCGTCCTGTATAAAGCAGCCGCGTCGGATAAAAGGCATCAGCGTGATTATCGCTGGAAAGCCACAGCCAAAACCACCGGCTACGAGCAGCAGGCGGGCCTGCATCAGCGTAGCCGGTGGTTTGTGATGAGCTAGCGAGTCGTGTCTCGATTGTTGTCGCCGATGGGATACTCAGCCTGGGGATCAGGGTCCCCTTGCGCGGTCCCGGGATCGCCGGCGCCAATATTGGGTGGGGCAGCCGATCCGGTGTGACTACTGCCAAGCGAAGCGACAGGCGCCGCAGCCGGCACATCGGCATTATCGCCTACGCCATCCACGCCTTCGTCCGCCACGACTTTCGCGCGCTCCTGCGGTACCTGCTGGGGAGCATAGGTCGCTTCAAGCTCGTCAGCGTTTTGGAACAATGGTCCGTCACTCATATCCAGCCTCCACTGTCTCTGCAAGTTGCCATGGCGTGCCTCGCTTAGCCCTTGACCGAGCCTGCGAGCAAGCCGCGCACGAAGAAGCGCTGCAGCGAGAAGAAGACCAACAGCGGCAGCAACATCGAGATAAAGCCACCCGCCGTCAATAGGTGCCAATCCTGACCGCGTGACCCGATCATCTGAGCGAGCTTGATCGTGACCACTTGCCGCTCTGGTGCCGTTCCCAAGAAGATCAGTGCGTTCAGGTAATCATTCCAAACCCACATGAACTGGAAGATTGCGAACGACGCCAGTGCCGGCACCGACAGCGGTAAGATTAGCCGCAGGAAGATCGTAAACGGCGACGCCCCATCAATAAACGCCGACTCAAGAATCTCACGCGGCAAGCCACTGATATAGTTGTACAGCAGGTAGATCGACAAGGTGAGGCCAAAGCCTGTATGCACGAGCCACAGCGACAGGAAGGTGCCGTTGATCTGCAGGCTGCTAAATGCTCGCAGCAGTGGGATCAGCGCGACCTGGCTCGGCACAACCAGCAAGGCCACCACCATCGCGAAGAGAAGCCTGCGACCAGGAAACCGCATCCAAGCGAAGGCATACGCTGCAAAGGCGGCCAGCAAGATCGGGATCACCGTGGCCGGAATTGCAACCGTGAGCGAGTTGAGAAAGGCTCCGCTCATATTCTCGCCCTGCTCTGTTCTGGTCTGGCCCTCAGGTGTGGTATAGGTGAATTGCTGGCCGAGCAAGACGTTCTCATAATTGCCCGTCGTGAAATCGGCGTTGGTGGCCCATCCACGCTCCTGCACGTCGACAATGCGCTGGCGGCGGTCGGCCCACCGCAGCAGGCGTCCGTCCGGTAGCTCGTAGCCATCACGCAGCTGCTGATCCGTCACCGTCGTGCCCGCGACCTGCAGCGGCTGATCGAGGTCGACTTCCCGGCCGCCCAGATCGATCTGTTCGACGCCGGTGTAGGTACGGTGCGGGAAGACAGTCCACCAACCGCTTGAGACAATGTCACTGCGCTCCCGGAAGGATGAAATTAGCAGACCTAGCAACGGAGTCGCCCACACCAAACAGATGAGCAACAAGGTGCCGTTCACCACGATGGGGCCGATACGTCGGCGGCGTTTGGTGCCGGTGGTACTTGGTTGCGCCACACGCGGCTGTGCAACGGTTGCCATTAGAAGCCCTCCTGTTTCTGCAGCTGGCGCAGGTTATAAATCATCACCGGCGATATCACGATAAACAGCACAATCGCGATCGCGGCCCCATAGCCGAAGTTGCTGTTGGTGAAGAACTGACGGTAGAACTCGGTACCGATGACCGAGGTTCCGTATTGGCCGCCGGTCATCACATACACCACGTCAAAGATCTTGAGCGTAGAGATCGCGATGGTGGTCGTGACGGTGACAATGGTGCCTTGGATGTAGGGTATGACGATGCGGAAGAAGCTTTGCACCTCGGTTGCACCATCCACCTGTGCTGCCTCCACCAGGTCGGTCGGCACACCCTTGAGTGCAGCCGAGAACAGGACCATCGCGAAGCCGGTCTGCCCCCAGATCATCACAAGGATCAGGAAGAAGTTGTTCCAGGGTTGGAGTGTCAGCCAGGATTGGGGCTGGAAGCCGAGCGATGTTATGATGGCGTTCTGCAGCCCGATCTGCGACTGGCCGGGAGGTGTATAGGCATACATGAAGCGCCAGATCACACTCGCACCGACCAAGGAGATCGCCATCGGCATAAAGATAATTGCCTTGGCGATGGTTTCAAATTTGCTGCGGTCGGCCAGCACCGCAATCAACAGTCCCAAAATCACACTTCCAGCGGTACCGACGACGAGCCAGATCAGGTTGTTGCGAAATGACTCGAGCATCGACCGGTCGGTAACGGTTGCAATATAGTTATTTAACCCGACAAACTGGGTCGTATTATTATTAAAGAAGCTTTGGTAAAACGTAATCAAGGTCGGGATCGTCAAAAACAAGAACAAGATGCCGACGCCCGGCATGACAAACAGGAATGGCCGAAGCCGGTCACGCCAGGTGCGGGATAATGCCTCGACCAGCATGTTCCCCAGAGTAAACAGCGCAGCAACCCCACCAACGCCCCAAATGATGGCGACAAGGGCATTGACTGCGCTGGCAGTCGTCACTCGCCGTAGGTAGAGAAACCCCATCCAGAGCAGCGCAAACACGACGACTAGTCCGAGGAGCGCGGTAAAGAACTGTCCTGGCGACCAGCCGCCGGTTGCGGTAGACGAGGCCGGTCGGCGCTCAGCTCCTTTCGTCTGCTGGATCATCTTAGACCTCCCCTATGCAGGCCAGCGACGGCCTGAAGCATGTTGGACGAGCGCTTGCATTGATGCGGGTAGCCGCACGTAACTGTCGAGCTATCGCGGCTACCCGATCAGAGCAGGCTGTGCCAAGATTGCACGCCTGCTCCGCCGATAACTTACCGCTGGACGTTCGCCCAGCCGCTTTGAATCGTCTCCAAGGCCTGGTCGAGGTTGGCGCTACCGCTCACGTAGTCGGTGACGCCCTTCCAGAAGCTTCCGGAGCCCACCTCGGCCGGCATCAGGTCTGAGGCGTCAAAGCGAGCGCTGGTGGCCGTGAGAATCGTCTCGGCCATGTTGCGTTCGATCTCGCTGCGATAGTCTTCCAGATTGGCATTCTTGTGCGGCGAAAGCGCACCACCGCCGCGTTGAATCCAGGGCTGAACCGACTCGTAGGTGGTCAGATACTGCATCACCGCCCGCACCTCGGGGCGATCGTTGAACATACTGAACAAGTCGCCGGCGAAGAGCACTGGCTTGCCGTACTGCTCGTCAATCGGCGGCAGGTAGAAGAAGTCGTAATCCTCGCCGCCCGTCACGCCTGGATTATTATCCTCGAAGAAGGTGGTGATGAAGTTGCCCTGGCGGTGCAGCCAGCAGCGCGGCGGCTGCTGGAACATCGGATTTGGCGCGTCGCCGAAGTTCGTGGTCGCGATCGCCTGGCGGCCACCATAGACATACTGCTCGTTGAACCAAATGTCCGTCAGAACCTCGAAGGCATTCCTAACCTCGGGCGAGGTGAACTCGAGCTCACCGCGGGCCCAGCGGTCGTAGTTTTCCAACGAGGTCGTGCGCAGCATGATATCTTCAATCCAGTCGGTCGCGGGCCAACCGGTTGCCCCACCGCTTTCAATGCCGATGCACCAGGGAGCATCGCCGTCGGCCACGATCTGGTCCATCAGCTCCGTCATCTCGTCCCAGGTCTCCGGAATTTCGTAGCCGGCTTCCTCAAAATCATCCTTGGGATACCAGACGGCGCTCTTGAAGTTGATGCGGTTGAAGATACCGCCGAGCATTTCCTGCCCGTCCGCACCTTGAACCGTGTTGGTGTCGATAAAGCCTTGGTTGTAGTTCTCCGCCAGCCAGTCTGGGTTGATGACCTCGTTGAGGTCAACAAGCTTACCCTGTCGGGCGTAGACCGCCATGGTGCCGGGCTGCGGGAAGTTGACAATATCCTCGATCGTCCCGCTTTGTGCCTTGACCGCAATGCCCTCGACGTTATTTCCGGGAACAAGGTTGATGGTGATACCCGTCTGCTCCTGGAAATCCTCAAATTGGGCTCGGAAATTTTGCTCTTCCGTGCCCGATAGGCCGTGTGCAAGGCTTACCGTCGTGCCCTGGTACTGGCCGTTGTAAGCGTTGGCGATTTCATCGCCGATCCGGCCTGGATCCGTCTCGAGGATGTTTGCGTTCGCTCCAGCCGTCGCCGTGCCTTCGGTTCCGGCAACAGCGGTTGCATCAGTGGTAGCACCAGCGGCACCCGTGTCTGCGGTGGCCGTGGTTGCAGCACCA
>JADDQE010000251.1:14662-32868 GCA_016781525.1 bacterium
TGGCCGTGGTTGCAGCACCAGCGGCACCCGTGTCTGCGGTGGCCGTGGTTGCAGCACCAGCGGCACCCGTGTCTGCAGTGGCCGTGGTTGCAGCACCACCTGTTGCGCCAGCATCTGCGGTCGCCGTGGTTGCTAGATTGGCTCCACCTGTTGTTCCGCCTGTGGTGCCCGGTGAAGCTGTTGTGCCCTGGTTGCCCCCGTTACCGCCGCACGCCGCTAGGATTGGAATCAGTAGTGCGAGCAGCAGCGTCAAGGCTAGACTCCGTCGATGAACCATACTATCTCCTTTTCCGTCGTTGACTCCCACGCCGTCGCGGGACGAACCGACGGCTTTGACTACATCATCACGCACGCTCTTCCTATAGCTTGGGACTGGCTTACCCGTCGCTCTAGCAGCATCCGCTGTGCCAAGAACCGGCGACGACTCATCCAGGCGGTTGATTTCCGCCACAGCAGCATGACCCGCCGAACCGATCTGGGCAGCCAATGGACGCCAAATGGCCGGCGGCAAACTCCTAACTGGGGCTCAGGGTGCACGCTCTTTGTACGGTCGAATCGGATCGCCACTCGGGAAAGCCGTAGGATGGTTAGCGAAACGGTAAGAGGTATGAGGGTCACAAATACTGCGTGGACCGGCCTTGAAAAGGTAGGTAGCGTCGTACGCGACAGCGAGCTTCCCCACTCTCAATCCAAAGCTCAACCACTCATTGGGAGGTCGGTTGCATGTCTGGTTACACTCCCACGCGGAAGACGCAGCAAGATCTTCCGCCTAGTCTGAGCCATGGCCCAACAGCGAGCTATTGTCGCTCGCTGTCGGCAGGTAGCTGCTTGAGGAATGCCCGGATTGCAAGCAGGTAGTTATTGAACTGATCATGCCGAATACTATGCCCTGCGTCGGCAATGTGGGCAATATGTAGCTGGGGAACCAGCGATTGAAGGGCTCCTGCGCTTTCTGTCGTCACCCGCGCGCCGCGTACAGGGTCGCCAGTGATCAGTAGGGTGGGGCAGGTGATGCGCGGGAGTGTGGCCGGCCAATCAACCCCTGCACCAATACGCTTGTCGAAGAGCTGCAGGACATCGGGGCTGAAGCGGTGTTTTGAGTCGGCCCATCGATCGATCTCAGCGTCCGACCAATGCGGTGCTACCGCACGCTGCTCCGCGATCAGCTCTGCCCGAGTTTTGCGTTTCAGGCTCGCCATCGACGCACGCAGCTGTGCTCGTCGCTCCATCTCTTCTTGCCCGTCCCCTCGACGTGGCATCCATACGGCAGGTGGGTCTTCCAAGAGGATCGCCCGCGGCATGTCGGGGTAGGTGCCGGCAAGGCTGAGGGCCGTTATTGCGCCCATAGAGTGCCCCAGAATAATCGGGCGCTGCAGGCCTAGCCCGGTGATAACTCCGGCCAGGTCCTGTGCTTGTACGGCCGCGTCATAGCCGCCCTGTTCGGGTGTCGCAGAGCGCCCGTGGCCCCGCGCATCAACCATGACGACGTCATACTCTGGCACGAGTGCTTCGGCTATTGTGGTCCAACACAGCCCATCGTCGCCTACACCATGGGCTAGTACTACCGGCGGCTTAGACCCACCCGTACGTGTATAGTGCAGAAGTAGGCCGTGCACCTCGATATCGCTGGATTGCCAATCAGCCATTACTGCCTCTTTCCTCCTAGCGTCGTTTCCGGGAAGAAAAAGTCAGCAATCCTTGTTCCACCTCGTGCTATGAGAGCGCTCTGGCTTAGCAAGACATAGAGCATTGGTAGCTATTCAGTCATCTCACCACGAATCGAATGCTAGCCGGTACGCCGTCCACCCGTGGTCAAGTCATCTTTCGGAGGCGCTCCGCGCGGGCGGTCGGCGACCTCATCGGGCGGAATATCGCCTGATGCGACGAGCAGCATCCGGACGTTTTCCTGGCCCCACAGTGCGGCAACGCCGGGTAGTATCAAGAAGAGCGGTGGAAGAAGCACGAGGCCGATCATGAGCAGCGTGAGGAGTATAAGCGACAGCAAAACGCCGGGGGCATTCGCAACAACCAGCAGGAACGCATTTCGCAGCGTCGTACGCATTCGCCGATCTTGCTGCCGGACTGCTAGCGGAAAGGCAAAGAGCATAACGCCGAGCCAGATCAGCATCAGCGTGCGAAACGGGAGCGCAATCCACTGCGTGATTGTGTCGGGCGACGCCGCGTAGAAACGGATGTTACCCTCAAGCAGTGCTACGCCTAAAATAAGTGTCGCCATCAACGCCGAGCTCCACCATAGATCGGCGCGGGCCTCGGCGTAGAACGACCTCCAGTTCGCGGCGCGCTCCTCAGTCATCGGCCGCGTCACCCTGTGCAGGCCTGCGGTGACAACGCCCAGCGGCAAAATCAGGATTGCGCCAACATACCAGAAGATGCTCGCCACGAGCAGCGTGCCGATATTGTCATAGCCGTGCCGGAGGGTGCGTCCGAACGTGCGAAACGCTATCGCGATTGAGGGAGCACGTCGTGTTGTTGGTTCTGAATGTTTATTGGTCATTGCGGCGCTTGTTCTCGATTCGCGACATAGATCAACCGGACATCTCCGCACCGGAGATCGGAATGTGCTTGTCGCTCAGGCACTTGAGACTATCCTACCACACGGGAAGCACTGTGGTTCAGTGGCGCTAAACCCGCCTGCCACTAAGTGAGCTAAATTGCTGACATTTGCCCGGGGCATATACGAGCTCCCCTTCGATCGATACCATCGAAAGGGAGCTTAAGTGCAACGTTCATTCTGAAGCGGAAGTCGATGCTTCGCTGTCAACGGGAAACACAGCGGCGGCATGGATGACCCGTCGCCCAGCACGTCCTTCTGCACAAGCAGGTCGACAAGGTCGCTTTAGCGCCGATCCGCGCCTTCAGCCGCGTCATTGTCGTCAGGAGCGACGATCGGCACAACGGGCATATTCCCGCCGCCGGAATACGAAGCTAATGCCGGTACGATAGGTGGATGATACTCGTCAGCGCCAGCCAGCGCTGCCCGACGGTCATCCGCTGTGGCATCGTAACTCGCTCGTGCTCCGCTAACGCCCGCCGTACTCGCACGGTCGGCCTCAGTCTCCGAAAGCTGGGCGCTTGGCACCTGCTCCGGCGCGTAGATGCGCTCTTGCGCATCCGTGTTTTTGAAGAGTTGGTTGTCGTCGCTGCCGCCCTCGCGTGACTGGTTGCTCATACCCTGCTCCTTTTGTGCCTGCCTCGACGCTCCTGAGGCCCCTGCGAGCGCCACAATCTGCAATCGGCCATCATCTGCCTCGGCGTGCTCGCGCTAGTGCTTGGAGCCCCCATTTAGGATGGCTCAATCAGCACCAACGCTGGGCCGCTGTTCCTGGCGTACTTCGGAGCCGCTGGTGCTATGTTCCAGTAATGGCCAAGCCTTGGATGTCGATGCGCCGGCGGAACTATGCCGACTGCAGCAACTGCCGTACCATAGAGCTTGACGCGCTCCTGGCGTAGGTTGGCTCTCATCAGGCTATTAGCCTGCCAGCCACTTGTCGTCCGTAGATAGAAGTGGCGAGCCTGTTAGAGCGTTGTCTCGTCTACGGTAAGTGGGTAATTCGGGATGGTGTGGACGCCGATGACTTGGGCACGGCCCCGCGCGTTGAGCGCAAGGGTGAGATAGGTCTCGCCAAGCATTGCGTGGAGCGCTTCGTCGTCGATCTGGTCGAACTCTTTGTCGCCGAGGAATTCACGGCCCCAGGCGAGCCAGTAGGGGTCGAAAACGGGCACGCCATCTTCACTGTACAGCTTGCCGATGCGCGGCATCAGCCGGGCTTCAAAGCGCTCGGTCTCTTCGTCATAGCTGAACACCGCCTCAAGCGTGTCGGGTTTGACCAGGCAGAGTGAGCGCTGCGGTTGACGTCCCAGCACTGCCAACGGCTCGGGGTCGATGTGCTTCGGGAAGAAGGCGGCCCGACGTGCATCGGTGAGATCACGGATAAAGAGCGGCGGTCCAGCCTCCCAGTTGACGACCACGTTTTCAATATGTGGCGGCTGCGGCTGTGGCTGCACCAGATCGAGCTGCACAACATCACCCAGGCGCACTGGCGCGCCGTCCTCATAGTGCAGGTCGTCACGCGTGAGTGGCGCACCGAGCTTGATCGGCCGAACCCATCGCAGCCCTGTTACCGCGTCGGGCTCGGTGGTCATGCCGGCGAGACTATAATTATTTCGGACACGTGCAATGCCTAAAACGAGGACGTCAATCAGCACAGGCTGCTCCCAAAGGTTGATACATCGATACAGTGCGCGCTTGTAAGTTTCACTGGTCAGCCCCTGCGAGCTTTACTGCGTACAGAAGGCCGTCGCCGAGTGGCAGAATCAGCGCCATGAGCTGCGGGTGCGACATAGCATAGCGGTTAAAGTCCCGTAGCGCATCCAGCAGCTCCGACCGTTCCT
Organism: bacterium; assembly: GCA_016781525.1. Lineage (GTDB taxonomy): Bacteria > Chloroflexota > Chloroflexia > Chloroflexales > Kallotenuaceae > LB3-1. Next base: position 19,076 of record JADDQE010000251.1, read on the forward strand.
CACTCGCAACTTTCCCGGCCCGTAGGACGTTATCTGCAATCACCACCCCGCCAACCCGCAATAGTGGCAGTGCAAGGTCTAGATAAGCTTGGTACTCGGTCTTGACCGCGTCGAGGAACAGCAGGTCGAACGGGCCACGCACAGTTGGTAGGACACTAAGCGCCGGGCCGTGCATAAGTGTAACACGCTCCCCAAGCCCGGCCCCTTGGAAGACACGCCGCGCCGTTGCCTGGCGTCCGGCATCCACGTCAATTGTGACCAGCTCGCCATCCGGGGCCATACCTCGGGCTAGATGGAGGCCTGAGTAGCCTGTCGCAGTTCCAATCTCTAAGACGCGCCTCGCTCCGCAGGCACGCGCGGTCACCTCGAGGAAGCGCGCCACCTCGGGGTCGACGATTGGTACGTCATGTAGTGCTGCGTCGTGTTCCAGCTCTGCCGCGATGTGGTCTCGCGCCGGCAGCAGTTGATCGAGATACACCGCCTGCTCGGGGCGCAAAATTGCGTCGGATGCATCCTTCACTGTTGGGCTCCTTGTCGCGCATATCCTAGGAGACCGCTGGTCCTGTGTCAAGTTGACGGGATCGGTTGTCCCACGCCAGCGTGCGTGCTACACTGCCGCAAAGCTACGACCGATAGCTTGGAGTGTACATAGGACGGAGTCGCGCTCGTTCCACACACCATGGGATCAGTATTAATGTGCAGCTCCTGATGTCGGAAGCAGGCTAGCCCCATGTGCAGGGCTCTCTTCGCTTCCCCGCAAAGCGGACGGTTGTGGGCAGTTGAGTACTACGTTTGGACGTTTACAGGCAAAGCGGTCGATGGCCAGTGCGACGTTATCAGACAAACGTGCAGCGGTTTCGAGCCGCGTGCGGCTTGTACAAATAGTATAGGTGAAACATGCCCGAGGAATCGATCATTGTGCTTGACTTTGGCTCGCAGTACAGTCAATTGATTGTCCGCCGCCTGCGCGAAGCTGGGGTGTACAGTGAGCTTTTGCCGTTCCATGTGGACTACACCGCCGTCCAAGCCCTGCGTCCGAAAGGCGTCGTGCTATCGGGTGGGCCTGCCAGTGTCTACCTGCCGGGAGCACCTCAATTGCCGGGCTGGGTTGTCAATAGCGGGCTGCCTGTGCTTGGAATCTGCTATGGAATGCAGGCCATTGCACACGCCCTGGGGGGCAGCGTCGTGGCCTCAACGGAACGGGAGTACGGCCCCGCCGATATCACCGTCGATCATCCCGAGTCGCCGCTCTTTGCGGCGCTGGATCTTCAGCAACGGGTCTGGATGAGCCACGGCGACAAGTTGACGCGTCTGCCGCAAGGCTTTCATCCGATCGCGCACTCGCCTCACTCGGCCTATGCGGCGATGGGCGACGAGGAGCGGCGCTGGTATGGGCTCCAGTTTCATCCCGAGGTGGTGCATACGGTACACGGTCGTGACCTGATCCGTAACTTCGCCTATCGAGTCTCAGGCTGTGTGGGAGGCTGGACGGCGGAAGCCATCGCGGAGCAGGCAATCCAGCGGATTCGGGATCAAGTCGGAAGCGGACGTGTCATTTGCGGCCTTAGCGGAGGTGTAGACTCGGCAGTGGCTGCGGCGCTGATTGGTAAGGCAGTTGGCGACCAGCTCACCTGTATATTTGTGGACACCGGGCTGCTGCGGCTGGGCGAGGCGGAGCAGGTAATCGAAACCTTTCGGAACCATCTGCATATTCCGCTCGTCGCTGTTAATGCAGCCGAGGACTTCCTCAGTGCACTTGAGGGTGTGGCAGATCCTGAGGCTAAGCGAAAAATCATCGGTGAAAAGTTCGTTCGCATCTTCGAGCGTGAGGCACAGGCCCTTGGCGACGTCCAATTCCTGGCTCAGGGTACGCTCTACCCGGATGTGATCGAAAGCACCGCTGCGGATCGCAACGTGGCCGCCAAGATCAAGACCCATCATAACGTCGGAGGACTACCCGCGGATATGCAGCTGCGGCTGGTCGAGCCGCTGCGGTATCTCTTTAAAGACGAGGTGCGGGCGGTGGGGCTGGAGCTGGGCCTGCCTGAGGAGTGGGTTTGGCGGCATCCATTCCCGGGGCCTGGTCTCGCTGTCCGCATCCTTGGTCCGGTGACACATGAACGTGCCGAAACATTGCGCCGCGCAGATGCGATTTTCCAAGATGAGCTGCGCCGCTTCGGTCTGTATCGTGACGTGCAGCAAGCCTTCGCGGTGCTTCTGCCGGTCCAAAGCGTTGGCGTGATGGGGGATTATCGTACATACGCCGATGCGGTTGCCCTACGCGCAGTGACGACCGAAGATTTTATGACGGCCGACTGGGCGCGCCTGCCTGATGGTTTGCTCCAGGGCACCGCGAGCCGAATTATCAACGAGGTGCAGGGCGTCAACCGGGTCGTTTACGACATCACGTCGAAGCCGCCGGCGACGATCGAGTGGGAGTAGGCGTGCAGAGGGACGAGGGGCGAGGGACGAGAGTAGAGCACGAGGGACAGAGGGCTAAGATCTGACAGCTGATAGCTGCCAGCCGGCGGCTGACGCCCGATATCTACTCCCTACAACGTGCGCTGAAAAAAGAGTGCGATCTCGTCACGTGGATAGAAGGCCTCGCTGTAGCCCGCGAAGCGAAAGCCCCAGCGCATGTAAAAGCTTGCGGCGGCGTCATTGCGGGCAGCGCAATGCGCGGTGAGCGCGCCGCGGCGATAGGCAGTGCCCCACTGCTTTGCCGCGCCTAAGAGCCTCCCCCCAATTCCTGAACGGCGTGCGAGTGGCGCGACCACGAGCCGTGCGATCTGGACCATCGGCGTGTGATCGCTCGCCACAAGCACAACATATCCAACAATGTCCTGCGTATCCTCGGCTACCAGGATGTCGGTCGCGCGCTCCCAGAGCTCCGCTAACGGCTCAACGCTAGCTGGGCGAACAGTGATCGGGCGCGGTAAGCGCGAGCGGTGGAGCGTGGCGCCCAGCTCTTCACTGATTTGCGGGGCGGTCGGGTCGTAGGCGAGCCGCAGCTGCCAGACATGCGCGCTCTGCACCGTCGCCGGAAGCGCTGCACACGCTTCGAAATCGTCCGTATCAGCTTGACGTATGTCCATCGGCTGGCTCCGCGCGCGGATGGGTGCTCCCTGGACGGGCACTTCGTGGCTCGGTCAGGTCCCCGTGCCCCGGTGGAGTGGCGACTAATCCCGGTGGCTCGTCTCGGCTGTGGCGATCTTCGCCCCTTACAGCGGCCAGCGGGACCGGCGAGTCCACCAGCTTCGAGTAGAGGTAGCTTAGAATGATCTTGACGGTCGCCGCAACCGGCACGGCCATCAATAGACCCATCCCTCCGCCGATGGCGGCTCCTGCCAGAATCGAAAAGATAACAATCACTGGATGGATTTTGACAATCCGGCCGACAAGATTCGGAATGATCAGGTGATCCTCTGCCTGTCGGAGGATTGTATAGATCGCGCCGACGACGAGTGCGAGCACCCAGCTTGGCCACCCAAAGGTATTTGTCGACTGTAACACCGACACAAGCATCGCTGCGCCGGCAGCCGTCCATGGCCCTACAAAGGGAATAATCTCCAAAAACCCCGTAGCAATTGCTAGAACCAGGGCATACTGTACGCCAAGGATCGAGAGCGGAATATACGTCAGGACGGCCATGATCACGATCAGCAACACCTGGCTGCGAATATAAGCACCCAGCACGCGATCAATTGAGCGGCCAAGCTCACGAATCTCACCCCGCTGCGGCGCGGGGATCAGGTCATACACATTTTCGATCAGCCGGTCCGCCTGCAGCAGGAGGTAGAACGTCACAACAATATACACCAGCAGCAGCACAATCCGCTCAAAGACGCCGAATACAATCTCCGGAACGGTGTGGGGCAGCTCTCGACCAAGCTCCGCGAAGAACGTTTCAATTTCGGCCTCGCCCGGCCGCAGGTCTAAGCTTGTCCCGCCCACCGAGATCGTGCCGTTCTCGGCCACCCACTGCTCGGTCCGCTCGGCAAAGTTCGGTAGGGCGGCGACTAAATCGCTATATTGCCGGGCGAGCCGTGGCACAAGCGTGTTGAAGGCAAGGTAAATGCCCAAGCCCGCGATCACGTACAACAGCAATACCCACCAGATGCGGGCGATGCGCGTGCGATACTGGAGCGCCGTGACGAGCGGGTTAAGCAAATAGGCGGTGATCAGCGCCCAAAGAAACGGGTTGACGAGACCGCCAACGGCCCGCAACAGCAGGATCGTAAGCACGATCACGATTGCGGCGGTGGTAACTTTTGCCCAGGTTGGGAAGATAATTCGGGTTTGCTGCATTCGCCGCCTCAGTGGCGCGTCCGGCGTACCGGAATATCAGCTTTAAGGTGGTCGCTCTCCTCACCTCGCAGCAATGATACGTCGATCGCCTCTGGATCGGCAATGTCAACATATTTTGAGATCACCGCGATAATTTCAGCGCGCATCGCCTCCATATCGTCGGGTGTGAGTTTCACTCGATCGTGTACCAGCACCGTCAGCAGTCGCTCTTTCGCGATCGTTGAGCTTGTTTCGCGCTTGCGGCCTAGAAGATTGTCCAAAAACCCCATACATCATCCTTCAGATGAAGAGTTGATTAGCGTTGTGCAGGCGGTCTCCCGTGCGGGTGGGGCGAACGGTGGCTAACGTGCTGCTCGGCGCGGTCGTAGACCAATTGCGCCGAAAAATTTTTCGAGAAAGGTTTGGTCCTCGGTGAGCACAAGCATCGGCACATCCTCGCCCAACAGCCGCCGCGCGATATCGTTATAGGCTCGCCCGGCCTGTGACCCTTTCTGCATGACTGCTACTTCGCCGCGGTTGGTTGATGTTACGATGACTTCGTCGTCGGGGACGACGCCAATCAGATCGATTGCCAGGATCTCGACGACATCCTCTTTGCTCATCATCTCGCCGCGGTTGACCATCTGCGGGCGTATACGGTTGAGGATTAGCCGTGGATGCCCTTTTTCAAAGGCCTCGACCAAGCCCACGATTCGATCGGCGTCGCGGACGGCCGAGACCTCGGGCGTCGTGACAATCAATACTTCGTCTGCCCCCGCGATCGCATTGCGAAAGCCGCCCTCGATACCCGCCGGTGAGTCAACCAGCACAAAGTCGAATTCACGGCGCAGATTGTTGCAGAGCTCGATCATGTCATCAGGACTGACGGCATCTTTATCACGGGTCTGCGCGGCCGGTAGCAGGAAGAGCTCCGGAAAGCGCTTGTCTTTGATCAGTGCTTGCCGGAGACGACAGCGGCCCTCGACGACATCCACGAGGTCGTACACAATGCGGTTTTCGAGGCCCATCACGACGTCGAGATTCCGCAACCCGATATCCGCATCGACGGCGACGACACGCTGGCCCTGCATCGCGAGCGCGGTGCCTAGGTTTGCGGTGGTGGTCGTCTTGCCAACGCCGCCCTTGCCCGACGTAATCGTGATTACTCGCGCCATCAGTATGCTCCTTAATAGGGGCTAGGGACTAGGGGGTGGAGACGAAGGGTCTGTGGCTCGGCCCCATTCGCCCGTCTCTAGCTCCTAATTTTACCTTCCCATTGCTCAACTTCAATCTGTCCGTCTTTAATTCGCGCCGCCTCAGGACCGCCCGGCCGCTGGTCGGGGGTGCGAGCCATAAACTCGGCAATCCGTAGCAGTGACGGCAGCAGCTCGAGCGCACACACTTGGGCGTTGGTATCGCCAAGCGCTCCTGCGTGCACTGTTCCCCGCAGCCGTCCCCAGACCACGATGCTCCCGCCGGCGATAACTTCCGCGCCCGGGTTGACGTCGCCGATGATCGTGACATGACCATGGTGGCGGAGCACCTGCCCCGACCGGAGCGTACGGGTTACTAGCAGTGCTCCGTCGGCCTCTGCAGGGCGCTGCTGGACCGCGACGTGCCTGTTTGTCGGCCGCGTGCTGATACCTGCCGCTCGGCCTGCGCTACGGCCCTCACGCGAGTTGGTAGCTAACGTGCCCGGCTGTAGACCATGCTCATGCATCAGCGTGAGCAGGGCCTCCAGCTCATCCTCATGCAGCGCGCGGTCGCCGACGTCGATGGTCAGCTCTGCGCCGTGAAAAAACTCGGTGCCCAGCTCTAGCTGGCTTCGCAGTGCCGTCAGGACCTCGTCCCAGCCGGCGTCTTCGGCCAGCATCAGCCGTAGGCCATCCTTGCCGCCCTTAATTGCGATTGGTGCGCTCATGGTTGTGGACGATTATATATGAATTGTCAAATAGCGAAGGTTACAGCTTTCCGGCTTCAGGTTACAACTTGGACCAGCTGTCGGCCATTACCAGTCAGGCGTCAGGTATCGGCCTTCTGCTCTCTGCCCTTTGTTCTCTGTTCTCGCCGCCAAGGCCCGAGGCGCTCGCCCCTAGTGACATGGTAAGTTGTACGGCGGGATCGGCTTGGCTGGATCGATTGGCGGCGTGATCTTGTAATACGCTTGCATGATCTCGGTCACAGCCGGCACGGCAATTGTTGCCGATCCGTCGTTCATGTCGCCAGCACCTTCGACGAGCACCACCACTTCGATCTCGGGGTCGTCGTAGGGCGCGAAACCGGCGAACCAGGCGTGTGAACGTTTGCGGATGTTGTCCTCGGTCGGGCCCTTATCTGGATTGACACGCTCGAGATACTCGGCCGTTCCCGTCTTGCCCGTGATGTCGAGGCCGGATACCTCTTTGCTCGCGCACTTGTCAATACTGGTAGGCACCGCGATCGACTGCCGCATGCCTTCACGAATCACACGTAGATGCTGGTCCGAGACGGGTACCCTGCCGCGCACGACCGGCTCGATGTCGCGCAGGTGCTTGCCATTCGTATCTGTGATCGCTTTGACGAGCTGCGGCTGATACAACGTTCCGCCATTGGCGATAGCAGCTGAGGCAACGGTGAGCTGGAGCGGTGTTACAAGTAAGTCGCCTTGGCCGATCGCGGTGTTGTAGGTCTCGCCAATGGTCCAAGCCTCCTGGCCTTTCGGCCCGCTGAGGCTCTTCTTCCACGAACGCGACGGTACGATCCCCGCAATTTCGCCAGGTAGCGGAATTCCGGTTGCTTTGCCGAAGCCAAAGGCGAAGGCCATATCCGCAAGCTTTTCGCCAGTTTCGTCCAACCCGTCAATCTTTTCGCCGTCGGCTAAGTTGCGGATATACTTGGTGCCCCCAACAATCGATTGGAAAAAGACGTTCGAGGAGACCTCCAGCGCTTTCCGGACGTCGATCCATTTGTTATCACGCTTGATCGAGTTCGGAAAGCGAATGTCCTTGCTCGGATCGTTCTCGAAATAGCTGTTCTTCACGTCGATATAGCCAGGATCGCGGATTTTTGAGTCCGGGCCAATCACCCCGTTATGTAGGGCAGCGGCGGCGGAAATTTGCTTCCACGTCGAGCCTGGTGGGAAGCGGCCTTGAATGGCCTGGTTGATTGCGGGTGCCTGCTTCGGATAGCCAGGGTTGAAGATCGCCTTGACCTCCTCCTCGCTCCGCCGCCGGTTAAAAATATTGTTGTCGTACGACGGCCAGCTTACCATCGCCAAGATCCGGCCGGTCTTGACCTCCATGGCAACGGCGACACCCGCCTCGATTGGGAAGTACTCGCGTCGGTTCGGCTGCCCCTTGCGCAGCGGATAGGTCTGGCGCCGCCGGTCGGCCTCGGCGATCCACTTGCGCAAAATTTGTTCGGTCTGTTTTTGCAGCTCATAGTCGATCGTGAGCACCAGGTTATGGCCAATTTGGGTCTCTTCGATCTCGATGGGCTCCGCGACCAAACGCTCTGCGACATCAACCTCGACCTGCTTCTGCCCAAGCTGACCGCGAAGCTCACGCTCGTAAGTTCGTTCGAGCCCGTCCTTGCCGATCCGATCGGTGAGCAGATAGCGCAGCTGTCGGTTGCTGCGCTGGCTCAGTTTGTCCAGCTCCTCAGCTTCAAGATAGCACGCTTCAAGCAGCTCATCCTTGTTTTCACGAATGTCATTCAAGATGTAGGCTGGCCAGAGCTCGAAGGGATTTTGGCGGATGATATCGCAGCGGTCGACTGAGCCGACGTAACCTAGGAGATGCGACAGCGACAGCACTTCGCCGCTCTTGGGGTAGGATCGCTGGTAGTTTGTCTCGACTTGTACGCCCGGCAGTCCCGGCGATATCGACTTGTTTTCTTCAATGATCCGCCCGATCTCGAGATTCATGGTGGTAGTAAGTGGAACGGTCTCGTACGCGGGCAGACCTGCCTTGGCAAGCGTCTCTTCGATCGGTGACTTGAAGATCAGGGTGTCACTATAGCTTTGGCTGAGCTGCAAAGCCTCCCGCGAGCGTCCAACCGGCATCGTGATCGTGAACGAATCGTCGAGCGCGGGCGCGGGTGTCGCGAACGGCCCCGTCAGTAGCTCGATATCCTGCTGCAGGCGTGGCTCGTATGTTAGCTGCTCGGTGGGCGTAACTGTGAGAGTGCTCTGGAACTGCAGAAGGTCGTCAAGCCACGCGAAGATTGCCTGGCGCTCAGGCGAGCTCGGCGGCGGGAGCTGGCTCGGCAAAAGTGCAATGGTGTGGCTTGGGAGGCTTTCGGCAAGCACCGTCTTGCCATCGCTCGCAAAGATTTCCCCGCGGAGGGGTCGCTCGTACACCCGGCGGGTATAGTTGCCGCGAGCATTATCCGACCAGGTCTGTCCCTCACGAAGCTGAAGCACCCAAAGCTGATAGACCAGGCTCGTAAAGACCAGCAGGATCAGGAGGCGAAAAATAACAAAGCGGTTGAGTGCCATATCTTATAACAGTTCTGTCGCGACGACGGGCCGGCCGCGCCGATCAAGCCAGCGAAGCAGTGCGAATGTCGGGAGTGCTGCAATTGTGTTAATGATTGCGGTTGGTATTACAACGACTAGTGAATACTGGTACAAGGGCAGGGTATGTCCTGTCAAATGTAGCACGAGCATAAGGGTGAAGCCATACAGCAGTGCCGCGAGCAGCAGTGTCGCGAGCACGAGCAGCGGCTGGTCATGGTCGAGAGGTTCCATCAATAGTGCAACGGCACTCACACAGAGCAGCAAGGCTAGCAGATGGCTTCCTACTGGCAGGGCGCCCAGCAGATCGAGCGAGACACCGCCGTAGAATGCCCAGCGCAGGCCAGGTACTAGTCCATGAAGCAGCGTCCAGCTGACCACCATCAACAGGACCCAGTCGACGCGGAAACGCCACAAGGATGGCGCCAGTGCTGTTTGCAGCAGCGCTACGCTAAGCAGCAGGAGTGCCAGCAGAAGCTGGTGTGTGACACGCTGTTCGATTTTAGGCCGATTTTCATTCATGCTGGGACGAGCTTCTGTTAGCCTTGGAACCGGGAAGAGGCGGCGCAGGCGACTGACGACGGCCGTCAGGAGCCTACTCTGCTATTTTTGGCCGGTAATTACCCACACGTTCCGCACTCGATCGGGATCGACAAAGGGCTGCACTTCTGCGGTTTGGCTCTGCCCCGCCTGGCTTGTGGTCAGGATTGTGCCGATCGGCACATCTTTCGGGACCTGCGCGATGGGCGTCTCCGTAGCCCAAGCTTTACTGAGCCCAGCCGTCACGACATAGCTTCCAACCTGGAGCGGAACCTCTCGGCTCACGCCGCTAAGCTTGAGCCGGCTGCCAACCTGCCACTGGCCCATCACTAGCCCATCCGCTGGTGTTTCTGTACCGGCGGTGCGAGCGCTGATCGTTGAGCCGTAGTCGATAATCAGCAGTACGTCGGCCGTCTGAGCATACACCTTGTCGACAACGCCGATGAGTGCTGCAGGGCTACCGCCTTCTTTCGCGACGACACCCATGCCAGAGGCTATTCCATCGACTTTGCCGACGTTGATGCGGATAATGCGCTGCCCAACGTCGGTGCTGCCTTGGACCACCAGTGCTTCCACCGTGTTCCAGCCGTATGTTTGCTCGATCTGCAGCTGCTGCTTGAGCTGGTGGTTCTCATACACCAGCGCCTGTAGCTGAATATTCTTCTCACGCTCAGCACTTAGCGCCTGCCGCAGCTCGTCGATCTCTTGTTGCATCGCACTGCGATGGGTGACACTTCCAATGATCTCACGTACCCCGATGCGGGTTTGAGTCAGGCTCTGCGTGATTGGTAGAAGTAGGCGTTGCGCACGGCCCTTGACTGGGTCGAGCAGTCCTTGTCCATCCAGCACGATGAGCGTGAGGGCCAGCAGCAGCAGCGCCAAGATCAGGCTGATGCGCCGGCCGCGCAGCGTATCAGAGCGATCTGGTTTTGGTGCGTCAAAGGTTGTGCGCATGCTTTATGAAACGGTACGTCGCCGGCTCGAGATACGTGCCGCGTTACAGCCCGGTCGGGGCCTAGCGCCGGCCAAAGCGGCTTTCAACGACCCGCAGACGCCCGCTGTTCTGGCTGCGCTCCAGGATTTGACGATATTTCGTGTTGCTGAATTCCTCGACCATCCGTCCAGCACCACGCGCGACGCAGCTCAAAGGATCGTCGGCGATATGAACCGGCATTTTCGTTTCAGCGGCAATGCGCTGGGACAAACCGTGCAGCAGCGCTCCACCGCCTGCAAGCATAATGCCATGCTCCATGATATCGGCGACCAGCTCCGGTGGTGTTTGTTCCAGTGCCGTGCGAACTTGCTCGACGATCGAGGAGACCGGCCCAGACATGCCATCACGCAGCTCGACGCTCGAAACCTCGACCGCTTTGGGCAGCCCGGTCAGCAAGTCGCGCCCACGCAATACCACGGTAATCTCTTCATCCAGCGGATAAGCGGAGCCGGCCGCTATCTTAGCCTTTTCGGCCATACGCTCGCCAATCAGCAGGTTATACTCACGCCGGGCAAAGTGGATCACAGCCTCGTCGATCTCATCGCCGGCGATACGCAGTGAATGGTTGACGACAATCCCGCCTAACGAGATGACCGCGACCTCGGTTGTGCCGCCGCCGATATCGACGACCATCGAGCCGATCGGCTCTTCGACCGGTAGCCCAGCCCCGATCGCGGCCGCCATTGGCTCCTCAACCACGAATGCCTGTCGGGCGCCTGCATTTTCCGCCGCGTCCTTTGCGGCACGCTTCTCGACCTCGGTTACGCCCGATGGCACGCCCACGACTACCCGGGGTCGCGTGGTATTCGATTTTTTGATAAAGTAATCCAACATCTTTTCGACGACGTCGAAGTCGGCGATCACGCCATCCTTCAGGGGCCGGACCGCAACAATGCTGCTTGGGGTCTTGCCGACCATCGCCTTCGCCTCTGCGCCGACAGCCTGCACCCGCTTGGTCCGACGGTCCATCGCAACTACCGATGGCTCGGAGATAATGATGCCTTTGCCCCGAGCATAAACCAAGGTGTTGGCGGTGCCGAGATCTATGCCTAGGTCGCGGCTAAACGCGCCCATCAAGCTCGTAAATGGGTTCGCCATGGAAATCTATATCTCCCAAATAGTGCATACGTAATTGTGGCAGGAAGCTTGCTTCCCCCTGGGAGCATGCGCCCACGTCGAGCCATTATAACATGGTAAACCCGACCACGCCGGCGAGCACTGGTATAATGAGCGCTTGGTGTTTCTCGGGAGGTTATACAGGTGTCACTTGGACAAAGTGCGCGCGCCTGGGCATTTCCACGGCGCGGCGTGCGTTCGGTACTACTTGGGCGCGACTGGGCGCTGCTCGCGCTCGGCGTTTTGCATATATTCGCTTACGGCAGTTTCTTCGTCGTCATGCACCTAAAGAGCCAGTCTTGGTCGCCGGGGCAGGTGCTTGAGCCGCTCTCCTGGTACTGGACCTGGTTTTATCGGGTTATCTTCAGCGAAGAACGAGTTGCTGCGGTGCGTCGCTCAGACGCGGCGGTGCTCCATCCCTTTTTGATGCTGGCAAGTCTGCTGCTGGTGAGCGCGGCCTATCTGCTGTTGTTGGTGCGCTTCCGCTCGCTGCCTGATGCTCGCCAGCCGCGACTACGAGTCCTACTCGTACTAGTAGTGTGTGCTGCCGTTCCTCTGCTCGCGCTCCCAAATCTGTTGTCGAGCGATATGTATAGCTATATAGCTTTTGGTCGAGTAGCCGTGGTGCACGGGGCCAATCCGTTTATCGACGCGCCGGCACGCTTTGCATCTGATCCGTTCTATCGCTGGGTCAACTGGAAGCAGGTGGCGTCCGTGTACGGCCCCGGTTGGATCTATCCGTCGATGGTGCTGACGATCGTTGTGAACAGTATCAAGCCCCACGTCATCACCTACGTCCTAGCCTATAAGCTGCTCGCACTTGTGCTTCACATAGCGTGCGGCCTACTGGTGTGGGCAATTCTTGGACGCTGGCGACCCGAGCAGCGGGTATGGGGAACTGCGCTGTATCTACTTAACCCCCTGGCTTTGATCGAATTCGTGGGTAACGGGCACAACGATGTCTTGATGATCTTCTTTATCCTGCTGGGCATCTTGCTGCATCTTCGTGGTCATTGGTATTGGACTATTTGCTCCTTTACCTTAGCAGTGCTGACCAAGTGGATTGCCCTGCCCCTGCTCCCGCTCTATGCTCTGACCTTACTCTGGGAAGCGCCCTCGTGGCGCAATCGTGCTTGGAAGACCGTTGTGGGCTGTAGCTTGTCGGCAATCCTCGCAGTTGGCCTATATCGACCGTTCTGGGAGGGCTGGTCTACGCTTGAAATTCTGTTTGAAGCGCCCCCGCAGCAGCGCTTGATCAATTCACTGGGCGATGTGATCTCGAGCGATATTCAGCGTGAGCTTTGGCTCCGTGGTCGCTGGCCCAACCCTGCTCTGGTCGACACTATACCGCTCTATTCCAATCCTGGATCGCGCGCAATTAACAGCAACATTATCCGTCACAATCGTCGCGACGACCTGTGGGGCAAACAACGCGGCCAGTTTCTAGAAGATCGAGCTCGGCTGCGCGCCGACCAAACCCTCGCAAAGCTCAATCGAACCTGGCTCAATGACAAGATTCGGAAGATCGCACTGGGGCTGTTAGGGCTAGCTTGTCTCATCGCAGCTGCGGTTACTCGCAATATGCGGATGGCGGTTCTGGCAGGCGCCTGGATCTTTTTCGTCTACTGTGCGATCGGAGCGGTTTGGTTCTGGCCGTGGTACGTAACCTGGTTTGTAGCATTAGCCGCGCTGCTCGATTGGAGAGTCACGGGCCGCACGGCGATACTCTTCTCGCTGCTTGCGCCGTTGACCTATGTCTTCTATCCGACACTCCCCGACCCAGTCTGGTGGCAGCGCTACCGCGCGGTTATGATCTTCGTGCCGCCGTTGCTCTTTGCTGGCTGGCACGGCGCCTACGCCCTGCAAAACGCTTGGCGCCAGTGGCAAGCACGGCGCACAGGGGCGCAACGGGTTGAGGCCGGCTCGTCGTAAGGCCATTGGCGGCTGCCGTCTGCAGAGCGCGGCCGAGAGGCCGCGCTCTGCTTGTTGCACGCCGATCAGCGCAGGGTTGCGGGTACACGCATTTTTGAGACAGCAAAAAAGCGCCGCATAATGCGACGCTTTTGGGTGGCGGGAGGACTGGGATTCGAACCCAGGGACCGCTCACGCGGTCACGGTTTAGCAAACCGCTCGATTAACCACTCTCGCATCCTCCCGCATGGAGATCAGAAGCGTTGTTGGTGGAGGAGGCGGTGGGATTCGAACCCACGAAGCGTTAGCTTGGCTGTTTTCAAGACAGCTGCCTTCAACCACTCGGCCACGCCTCCGAACAAGGCGAACGAAGTATAGCAGACGAAGAACAGGCTGTCAACGAACGTTCATGTGACTTCCTACTTGTCCCGGGAGCGCGAAGGCGGCGGG